>JBEDFW010000133.1:0-5272 GCA_041174985.1 Actinomycetota bacterium
CACGAACGTCAAGGACCCGGAGAAGGCCGGTCGCGTGAAGGTCAAACTGCCGACGGTCTCCGATGCCGACGAATCGGCGTGGGCTCGTGTCGTGTCTCCCGGTGCCGGCAACAAACGCGGCCTTCATCTCATGCCCGATGTCGGGGACGAGGTCTTGGTCGCCTTCATCGGCGGAGATTTCCGAAATCCGGTCGTGCTCGGTGGCATCTGGAGCAAGAAGAACGTGCCCCCGACTCCGGAGCCGGTCAAGGGCGACAAGGTGAACGAGCGGTCGCTGACTCTCGCGTCGGGCGCCAAGCTCGTGTTCACCGAGGACACCGACAAGACCAAGGCCGTCGTCGCCCTCAAGCACGCCGAGGCCGACACTCACCTCCAGTTCGACAAGGACGGCGTCAAGCTCAACGCCAAGAAGGGCACCAAGATCAAGATCGTCGTGGGCGACGCGCAACTCGAAATGGCGAGTGATGGCACCATCACCATCAAAGGTGGTGCCATCACCATCAAGGCCGACAAGAACCTCACGCTGCAGGGTCAGAAGGTCACCATCAAGGGTGCGACCGGTGCCGTCGTCGACGGCGGAGGATCCAAGGTCGATCTCAGCCCAGCCGCAGCCAAGGTCTCCTCGAGCGGCATCACCGAGATCAAGGGTTCACTGGTCAAGCTGAATTAGGACGATGACGATCACCATGACGACGACGAAAAATGCACCACCGACGAGAGGAGAACGACATGACCGATGACTTCATCGGACGTGGGTTCCCGTTCCCACTCCGCATCGACGAGCGGGGATCGATGGCTCTCGTCAGCGGAATCGAAGAACTCGAGCGTTCCATGACCGTCGTCATCTCGACCGCTCCTGGCGAACGACCCTTCCGCCCTCGTTTCGGGTGTCGTATCTGGGAGTTGATGTTCGAACCGATCAACGAGGCGACCATGGGTCTCATGGAGATGTACGTCGAAGAAGCCCTACGCATGTGGGAGCCGCGCGTCGACATCGATCAGATCCTCGTCGAGCCGGCGAGCGTCGAAGGAGCCGTGATGATCTCGGTGTCCTACGTCGTCAGGTCCACCAACGACCGACGCAACCTCGTCTATCCCTTCTACACCATTCCACCCGAGGAGGAATCGTGAGCTTCCCGCGCCCCGATCTCGACGATCGACGTTTCCAGGATCTCGTCGACGAAGCCAAGCGCATGATTCCGCGCTTTCTTCCGGAGTGGACCAACCACAACGTCTCCGATCCCGGCGTGGCGCTCATCGAGCTGTTCGCCTGGATGACCGAACTCACCCTCTACCGACTCAACCGCGTTCCGGATCGCATCTACACGAGCTTCCTCGATCTGGTGGGAATCAGTCCGTATCCGGCCGCGGCAGCGCGCGCCGATGTCACCTTCACGTTCTCGACCGTGCCCGACGAAGCGGTACTGGTTCCGGCCGGCAGCGAAGTGTCCACGTCGGGCGACGATCCGATCGTCTTCGCCACGACTGCCGATCTGCTCGTGACCCAACCCGATCGCATGTTCGCCTGGACGGCCCCGAGCGACGGACGCGGCGAACCCGACGAAGCCCGCTACCGCGACGTTCAACAGGATCTGATCCTGGCGAACGAGGTCGTGCGCGTGTTCCCGTCCGAACCCGTCGCACCGGGCGATGCGTTCTACCTCGGATTCCGCGATTCCCTCGGTGGCTACGTTCTACGTCTCGACGTCGTCGCCGACGTCGAAGGCATCGGCGTCAACCCCACCCGTCCACCCCTCGTCTGGGAGGTCTGGACCGCCGACGGTTGGCTCCCCTGCCGGCTCGAGAGCGACACCACCGGTGGACTCAACCGTGACGGAAGCATTTCCATCGCCGTACCGATGGGGCACCTACCGCTCACGGTCGGGACCGAGCGCGCTCATTGGCTACGCCTTCGACTCCTCGCCCCCGGCCTCGACGGTGCCGGCTACCGCACGTCTCCTTTGATCCGCGACATACGTGTGAACGCCGTCGGCGGAACCGCGCCGGCCGAACATGCCGAACCTTTCGGCGAGGAGTACATCGGGGTGTCCTCCGGACTGCCCGGACAGTCCTTCGACATTCAGATCTCGCCGATCCTGCCGCGTCGCACCGGCGAGCGAGTCGAACTTCGATTCGGCGACGTCGTCGAACCATGGCGAGAAGTTCTCGACTTCACGCGCTCTGGACCCGAGAGCCGCGATGTCATGTGGGACAGCGTCACCGGACGCGTGAGTTTCGGACCACGCATTCGCCAACCCGACGGAAGCTGGATCCAGTACGGGGCGATTCCTCCGGCGGGCGCAGCGGTCTGGGTCTCGGGGTATCGCCGCGGCGGTGGTTCACGTGGAAACGTCGGCATCGGTGCTCTCAACACGTTGCGCTCCGCCGTCCCCTACGTCGACCGGGTCACCAACCCGACTCCCGCCACCGGAGGAATCGATCCCGAAACGATCGAGAACGCGAAGTTGCGGGCGCCACTCACACTCGTGTCGGGTGGGCGCGCGGTCACCGCGGGTGATCACGAACGCCTCGCCAAGGAGGCATCGCCGCGTGTGCGTCGAACGCTCTGTGTTCCCCCGACCGAGGCCGGTCGCCCGTCTCGACTTCTCGTGGTTCCCGATCCGGGTCGTCCCGCCGATGCAGTCACCATCGACGATCTCGCCATCGACGACGCTCTGTTCGAGACGATCCGTGACTTTCTCGAACCACGTCGCGTGATCGGCACCGCTCTCGAGATCGGCACGCCGACGTATCTCGGCGTGTCGGTCGCATCGATGGTACGCGTGCTTCCCGGTCGCGCTCCCGCCGCAGTCAGACAGCGATGCATCGACTCCATCGCCACCTACTTGTCGCCGCACGTGGGCGGACCCCAAGGTGATGGTTGGCCCTTCGGTCTCGACGTGACCTCGGGAGCGATCGCCAATCTGCTCGGCGAGATTCCCGGAGTCGAACAAGTCGAAGAGGTCGTTCTCTTCGAGGCCGACCTCCGCAACGGTCAGCGCGTGGGTGGCGGAGTCGACACCGTTCGTCTGCCCGATCTCGCCCTCCCGCTCTCGTTCCGACCCCAGGTGGTCGTCCGATGACCCGTGAAGCCGGCTGGATGCTCCGCCGGCTCCCCATCGCCTTCCAGGACGACCGCGTCATGGCCGGTTTGCTCGGAGTGCTCGAGAGCGTCGCCGAGTCCGTTCAGTTGCACGCCGATCAGATTCCCCATCTGGCCGATCCGACCGTGACTCCCGAGGCCCTGCTCTCGTGGCTCGGTCGTTTCGTCGACGCTCCCGATTCCGAAACCCTTCCCGTCGAGGATCGACGTGATCTGCTGGCGCGCACCGGCGCCCTCATCCTGCGCAAAGGCACTCGGGATCACCTCGCCACCTTGATTTCCCCGTTCGTCAGCGAACCAGTGAGCATCGTCGAGGACGGTGGAATCCACCGATTGGACGAGGCGCCGCCCTGCGAGGGCCGAGTGACCGTCGCCGTGGGTGGTATCACCCATGGAACCCCCTCTGACCTGGTGAAATTGATGAGAAGTATCACGCCGGCTCACTGTGTCGTCGACCTGGTCGTCGCCGGTGTGCCGGCCGAGGTGGAGGGGTGATGACGCGCATCACGTGCCCGAATTGCGGCACCGAGAACGAGGATCCCCAGGGCTCGCGATCGTCCCAAGCGTTCTGCGGCGGATGCGACTATCCTCTCTTCTTCTCTCGTGGCGTCGCCAACTATGTCACCGACGATTCCGACATGGCCCAACAACGTCTGCCCGGGGTGGCCGGTCTGGCCCAGCGCACGTGGTTGCCCTGCCCGGACTGTGGAGAACTCAATCCGCGTGACGGCGTCAACTGCCTTCGATGCGGAGCCATCCTCGTCGTTCCCGTGATCGAAGAGGTGCCCGACGACATCGAGATCCGCACGATCGTGCGCGAGGTCCTCGTTCCCTCCGAACGCACCAAACGTTGGCCGATCCTGCTCGCCGGTTCGGTTCTCGGCTCGTTGCTCACCATCGGCATCTATTTCCTCGTGACCTGGATCTGGTGATCGGCCGTGCTTCACGTTCTCGACGACGTTCTCGAACAACACCTGCGCAAGACGGTTCCCTTGAGCCGTGACATCGCCGTGTCGTTCTCGATGCCCGATCGCGAGTGGAGCACCGGAATCACGCGGCCGACCGTGAATGCTTTCCTCTGGGACATCCGACGCGAAGACAAACGTTCGACGAGTGGCGTCGAACTGGTCGGGAACGGTGACAGCAAGACTCGTCGCTTGGCTCTGCCCAAGGTGCGCGTCAGCTATTTCATCACCACCTGGACCGGTGACCAGCGGGACGAACACGTCCTGCTCGGACGTCTTCTGCAAGGTCTGCTGCGCGTCCGTCGTCTCGACATGGAGGAGATGCCGCCCGAATTCGCCAGTCTGGGGACGCCGATCGAGTTGTTGATCGGCGCCGGCGACACCCGGGCGTCGAAGGACTTCTGGGCGTCGGTCGACGGGAAGTTCCGTCCGGGCATCGATCTTCAGGTTCTGCTTCCCGTCGATCCCGGTTTCGGCACGCTCGCCGGACCTCCCACCGAAGGAATCGGACTCAAGACGACCGACACGCGACAGCCCACACGCCAGTCGGAGCGCGTTCGTTCGTATGTCGAAGAGGTTCCCGGCGGTGACTCTGGATGAGAGCACGCCTCACCACTCAGCAGTACAGCGCGTTCGTCGGCGTTCCCTTCGAAATCGTCGTTCAGGTCCAGAACGACGAAGAGACCATCAAGGAAGTCAACGCTCGACCCGGCCTCATTCCGACCGAGGCTTTCGCGTCCCGTCCGCTCGTGGTGTCGTTGTTCCCCGGCGAAACCGCCGACATCCAGATCGAAATCACTCTCCCTCGCGAGACCCCGGCCGGGCTCTACCAGTTGCCGATCGAAATCAACGACGAGAACGGTCAGGTGGGAACGCTCACGGCCAACGTTCAGGTCGCGCCGCACGACGAACTGACCGTTTCGGTCGCACCGAAAGTCGTCCTCGGCGGGGGCTCGACCTCGTTCATCGTCACGGCCACCAACCGCGGCAACCGCCCGACCGGCGTGAGTGTGACCGCCGGTGACAGTGATCGCGCCCTGAAGTACGTCATCGAACCGAAGCGCGCGCAACTCGAAGGTGGTCAAGCGCTCGCATTCCGGGTCAACGCCAAGGGAAAGCGCCCCCTCACCGGCAACACCGTCCCCCGGGCGATCCAGATCGACATCGCGAGTCGTTCGGCCAGTCTCTCCGAGACCGTCACGTT
>JBEDFW010000134.1:0-3097 GCA_041174985.1 Actinomycetota bacterium
AGTCGAGGCACACGAACACCAGAGGCCCCCATGTCTCGACGCGAATCATGGTCAGAGAGTCGGACTCTCGACACGGAACGGCGCCGAAATCACGAGCCGATCGAAGGTTGCCCTCCCAGTCGAACGCCCAGCCGTGGTATCGACAGACCAAATTTCCGGCCCGACCCGTTCCGGGCCACACGATCACGCCAGCGCGGTGCGGGCAGACGTTCAGGAATGCTCGCAGAACTCCATCGGGATCACGAACGACGGCGATCGGCCAGCCGGCAACCGTGTCGGCGACGTAGGAACCATGGGTCGAGAGTTCGTCGACCGTCGCGATCATGAACCATTCGGTTCGCCAGATCGACTCGTGTTCGGCTCGGTGAACGATGTCGCTGGTGTACCAGTCGGCCCCGAGCGTCTCGATCATGAGGTCATCGTAGATCGGGACGTGGAGAGGTCACCGGGTGCGCGTCGGGCAGACGCATCGGGTGCCCCACCCAGACTCCGACGTTGTCCCCGGTGCGACCGTGCGGTCCTTCGTCGTGGAGTTCGAGAATCAAACGAGCGACGTCGAGGGCCGGCATCCAGGACGCGATCTCGCTGGCCGTCGGCTCCCGACCGGCCAGATCTCGGATGGCACCACGAACCATGTCGGTGTCGGTGGCGCCGAGACACAGATTGTTCACCCGGATCGAGTGGCGTCTCAACGCGGCCGACCACACCTGAGTGATGCCGTTGAGTGCCCATTTCGACGCGTCGTACGCGTCGAAGGCGACCCCGCCCAGAGGACGCCGAGGAGCCGTCGACCAGGGGCAGTCGGGGGAGTCGTCGTGGTGAAGGGCGATCGGGAAACCACAGGTGTGGACGTGATCGGTCGAGACGTTCACGATGTGACCCGAACCCTGTTCGATCATGTGCGGAATCACGAGTCGACCGAGCACGTACGGCGCTCGAGTGTTGACTCGCCAGAGTTCCTCGAACGTGTGGAGAGCGGCATCCAACGGAGAGTCGATCGACGTGTAGCCGACGCGACCGGCGTTGTTCACGAGGAGATCGATCCGCCCGTGTCGATCGATCGTGTTTCGCACCGTTCGGCGAAGAAAGTCGTCGTCGGTCACGTCTCCCATCAGGAAGGTCGGGGACTCCGTGAACGCCTCGGGGTGGGCGAGAGGGTTGACGTCGACGAGGACGAGGTGAAATCCGGCTTCGTCGAGAACCGTCGCCACGGCACGGCCGAGACCGGCCGCAGCACCGGTGACGACGGCAACGGGTCGTTTCGACGCCGGGCTCACTGATCTAGAGCCCCATGTCCTTGGCGATGATGCTCTTCATGACCTCGGACGTGCCGCCATAGATGGTGGTGACGCGTGCGTCGGCGTACGCGCGAGCGATCGGGTACTCGGTCATGTAGCCGTAACCGCCGAAGAGTTGCAGGCATGCGTCGACGACCTTCTTCTGGAGTTCGGTGCACCAGTACTTGGCCGCCGAAGCGTCGGCCGCCGACAGCGTTCCGGCGTTCAGGGCCAGGATGCAGCGATCGACGTAGGCCTGGGCGACATCGACGGCCGTGCGTTGTTCGGCGAGGACGAATTTCGAATTCTGGAAACTACCGATGGTCGTGCCGAAGGCTCGCCGTTCCTTCACGTAGTCGAGGGTCCAGGCAACCGCGGCACGAGCGGTCGCGACTCCAGTGATGGCGATCGACAGTCGCTCCTGAGCCAAATTGGACGTGAGATAGTCGAAAGCCCGGCCCTCGTCCCCGAGGCGATTAGCGACCGGTACGGCGACGTCGTCGAAGAAGAGTTCGGCGGTGTCCTGGCTGTGCATTCCGATCTTGTCGAGATTGCGACCTCTTTCGAATCCGGGCATGCCCCGTTCGAGCACGAGCAGCGACATCCCGGTGTGACGAGCCGTCGGATCGGTCTTCACGGCGACGATCACGAGGTCGCTGTTGATTCCGTTGGTGATGAAGGTCTTGGCTCCGTTCACGACGTAGACGTCACCGTCCCGCCGGGCGGTCGTGGCGATACCGGCCAGGTCGCTGCCCGTGCCCGGCTCCGTCATGGCGATGGCCGTGATCAGATCACCCGACGCGATTCCGGGAAGCCAACGCGCTTTTTGTTCGGCGGTGCAGATGTCGGTGAAGTACGGAGTCGTGATGTCGTTGTGCAACGTGATGCCGGCGCCGGCACCACCGATGCCCGCGGCGGCGAGCTCCTCGGCGATGATGGCGTTGAACCGGAAGTCGTGCGATCCGCCACCGCCGTATTCCTCCGGGATGGCCATGCCCAGGAAGCCGCTTCGACCAGCCGATCGATAGAGGTCACGGGCCGCGATGCCTTCGTGTTCCCAGGTCGCGTAGTGGGGAGTGATCTCCTTCGCGATGAAGGAGCGAAAACTCTCTCCGAAAGCCAGATGTTCGTCGTCGTAGATGTCTCGCTGCACACGTTCAGTATTGCTGACCGTGCCGGAAGGACTCCGACCGGCGCCGAGGGTGCTGGCGACGGATCAGGCCCAGCCGCCGGCGTAGGCGACGAATTGTCCGGTCGTGAAACGGCTGGAACCGTCGAGGAACGCCATGCAGAACGAGGCGAACTCATCCATGTTTCCGAGCCGTCGCATGGGCACCTGGGACTCGAGTCGGGCTCGAACCTCGGGGTCGGTGGCTCCGCTCGCTTTCAGGAAGGCCGGAAAGTCCATGAAATTCGTGCCCACTGCGTTCACCTGCACGCCGTGGGACGCGATCTCGGAAGCCACGTTCTTCACGAGCATGGTGGCTCCGGCTCGGGCCGCGGAGTAGAGGGGTGCTCCCGGAGTCGGACGTGCGCCCGCCGCACTCGTGATGACCAGGACCTGCCCGCCGTTCGCGGCCACCATCACGGGGGTCACTGCTCGCAGGAAGTGATAGGGGGCGACGAGACAACCTTCCACCACCCGTCGAAGATCGTCGACACTCGAATTGGTGAAACGACCGGTGACGATCTCGCCGGAGAACATCACAGCCGAATCGAGTCGACCGAAGTGATTGATGGCCGTCGAGACCAGATCACTGCTCGCCTCGGCAGTCGGACGTGAGCCGTCGGCGACGGGAACGATGCTCGAGCCGAGAGCG
>JBEDFW010000135.1:0-4730 GCA_041174985.1 Actinomycetota bacterium
TTCCATCGTCAGGCCCCCAGGTACGCCTTGCGAATGCTGTCATCGGACGCGATCTCGGCCGCGGACCCCGACGCCACGACGTTGCCCGTTTCGAGCAGATACACCCGATGGGCGATCTTCATGGCGAGATTGGCGTTCTGTTCGACGAGAAGCACCGACAGACCCTCGTCGGCGTTCAGTCGCTTGATGACCTCGAACAACTCTTGGGTGATGAGCGGCGCGAGGCCGAGGCTCGGCTCGTCGCACAACAACAACTTGGGACGGCTCATGAGCGCTCGGGCGATGGCCAGCATCTGTTGCTCGCCACCCGAAAGACTGCCGGCTCGCTGATTGCGCCGTTCGGCGAGTCGAGGGAAGACCTCGAACCAGCGCGCGAGGTCGGCGTCGACGGAGTCGCTTCGTACGTAGGCACCTGCTCGCAAATTGTCCTCGACGGTCAGTTCGGTGAACGTGCCCCGGCCCTGTGGAACCTGCGCGATACCGAGACGAACGATCTTCTCGGCGCTGGTTCCGGTGATGTCGGCACCTTCGAAGGTGATCCGACCCTCACGAGCGATCATTCCCGACACGGCACGCATGGTCGTGGTCTTTCCGGCGCCGTTGGCACCGAGAATCACGACGATTTCACCCGCTTGGACCTCGAGTGAGATGCCGTGCAGAACCTCGAGCGGGCCGTAACCGGCGCGCACGTCCTGGACGGAGAGAAGGCTCACGAGTCCACCCCCAGATAGGCCCGAATGACCTGGGGATCGTTCTGCACTTGCAGCGGCGTCCCTTCGGCGATCTTGCGTCCGAATTCCATGGCCACCACGTGATCGGAGATCTTCATGACCATCGACATGTGGTGCTCGACGAGAAGCACCGAGAGATCGAACTGACGACGAATGTCGACCACGGTGTCACCGAGCTCGTCGACTTCGGAATGCGTGAGACCGGCGGCCGGCTCGTCCATGAGAAGGAATCGCGGCCGAGCGGCGAGGGCTCGAGCGATTTCGAGGCGCTTCAGCGTGCCGAAGGGCAGTCCCATGGCCGGTCGGAAGGCGATGTGCCCGAGACCGAGTTGAGTGAGCAGATCGCCCGCCCAATTGCGGGTCTCCCGGTTCTCGCGCGCCGCTCCGAGGCGCAGGATCGACCGCACGAAACCCACTCGACCCTGACTGTGCGCGCCCACCATCACGTTCTCGAGCACCGACATCGTGGGGAAGAGGGCCAGGTTCTGGAAGGTTCGCGCGATTCCGAGTCGCGCAATGCCATGAGCCGGCACCGTGAGCAGATCGGTTCCGTCGTAGACCACTCGGCCCTCGGTGGGCTCGTAGATGCGACTGACGACGTTGAACATCGTCGTCTTACCGGCACCGTTCGGACCGATCAGTCCGCATATCTGACCCCGATCGATTCCGAAGGACAATCCGTCGAGGGCGACGATGCCGCCGAAGCGAACGGTCACTCCGTCGACCTCGAGCAATCTGGTCGACGTCGTGCTCGTCGGCACTGTTGTTTCTGTCGAACTCACGTGATGTGGTCCCCCGGATGATGACGTGGCGGGCACGGCCCCGTGAGAGACGAAACTACCACTGCCGACACACCCCCTGCCCAGGCCGAGACTCAACTGGTGTGGCACGCTGTGTGGGTGACCTCGCCCAACGAAGATCGCCCCACCGACGGCCCGGCGACCGACGTGTCGAATCACGCGGACGACGACGTTCTCGTCCTGCCCTGGTGGCAGAACCCTCTCAACTTCATCGCCCTCGGTTTGGCGGCGCTGATCCTCGGCGTCGGAATCGGCTACTTCGTCGGCGACAAGAACGCCTCCCCCGCGTCCAACGAGGTCGACGTCGGCTTCCTCCAGGACATGCGCTACCACCACGAGCAAGCGGTCGACATGGCGTTCTTCTACCTGACCTCGGTCGACGAGACGCATCCACGCCTGCGACTGTTCGCGCAGGAGATCCTCTACGCCCAACAACTCGAGGTGGGCCGCATGATCGAGTTGTTGCGCAGTTTCGGCCAAGCCGAAGCGAACGACACCGGAACGGCGATGGACTGGATGGGAATGGCGATGCCGCTCGACGAGATGGACGGTCTCGCCACCGAAGCCGAGCTCGACGAATTCGCCGCCGCCGAGGGAACCGAGGCATCGGTGATCTTCGCGAATCTCATGATCGACCATCACCGAGGTGGGGTCCACATGGCCGAATACGTCCGCAAGAACGGTCGCAACGACGACGTTCGCCGATTCGCCGACGGCATCGTTCGCTCGCAGAACGCCGAGATCGCCGAAATGACGGCAGTGCTCGAGGAGTTGGGCGGCTGAACCGATTCCGATTCGTCGCTCCCGCTCTCCTCCTCGGATGCGGGCTGCTCGTCGGGTGCGCGAGCTCGAATCTTTCGGTGCTCGATCGACGTGACGATCCCGCATCCGACTCGCCCTCGGTGTCGAGCGATCAGGACTACCGCGAGTTCCTCGACGACGCGATCGACAGCATCGAGGAGTTCTGGGCGAACGAATACCCCCGTGTCTACGACGGCGAGTACCTGCCCCTCGTGGGTGGTGTGCACGGGCACCGTCCCGACAACGACGACCCATTGCCGTCGGGTTGCGACTTCGAGGGGGCCTACGCCGACGTCGAGGAGAACGCGTTCTATTGCGACGACGGTGATTTCATCGTGTTCGACGACGAGATTCTCTTCCCGACCTTCGCCGAGGAGTTCGGCGTCGTGGTCATCGGTGTCGTCATGGCACACGAATGGGGCCACGTGATCCAGTCACCGATGCGCAACGACGTGCTCGACTGGTATCGAGTGACCACTCTCGAGTTGCAGGCCGATTGTTTCGCCGGAGCCTGGACCGCCCACGCACGCGACGTAGGGGTCGGCGGTCGATCGATCTCCGATCGTGACATCACGGCGTCGTTGCTCGGCCTCGTGCAACTCGGCGATCGTCCCGGCGATGCACCGACCGATCCAGCCGCACACGGATCGGCATTCGATCGTGTCAGTGCGTTCCAGGAGGGTTTCATCGGCGGCACCGAACCCTGCGTGGCGTACGAGACGAACGAACCACTCCCCCTGCAGTTCGGCTTCACCACCGAAGAGTTGTCCCGCCCGAATCCGAGTGACTTCCCGTTCGACGACGAGATGTTCGATCTACTCGTCGGAGATCTCGACCTCTTCTGGAGCGCCGTCCTCGGCGAGCGGTGGTCGACTCCCGAGGTGGTGCTCGACGAGGGACTCACGTCCTGCGACGACGAGGTGCCGTCGACACTCGGCGTACGCGTGTGCCCCACCGAGAATCGCCTCCTCGTCGACGTCGACGTCATGTTCGACGTCTACCGCGACACTCCCGGTGACTTCGCCGTCGGCTATCTGCTCGCAGTGGGTTTCGGCGACCTGGTGCAAGAGGCCCTGTCGCTCGATCTCGACGGCGAGACGCGACATCTCCTGAACGATTGTCTGGCCGGGGCGTGGTCGGGTGACATCCTGCCCCTGAACCTCGCTCCGGCGGTTCCGCCGAGTGAAGAGACACCACGCGTGTCGCTGTCGCCGGGTGATCTCGACGAGGCGATTCTCGCCATCATCACGATCGGCGACGCATCCGACGACCTCGACGAACGAGGTAGCCCGTTCGAGAAGGTGGACGCCTTCCGACAAGGAGTGTTCAACGGCTCGTCGGCCTGCCTCGGCTGAACCCGACACGAGTCGCCCTCGGCGACGGTCGACTACGGAGCGGACGTGGTGGGTGACGGCGTCGCCGAGGACGGTGGAGGTGCCATCGTCGTCGTGGGCGCCAGCGTGGTCGGAGCGACCGTCGTGGTGGTGGTCGACGTCGTGGTGGTGTAGTTCGGATCGCGCCAGTTGAAACGCGGCACCTGAGGCCCGTACTCCTCGGGCTCTTTCACTCCGTCCCACACGAAGACCTGATCACCCTTCGCAACGAGGCTCTGGTAGTAGCCGGAGATGTGCATCGGGATGCGAATGCATCCGTGCGACGCGGGATTGATGGGCACTTCCTGGGCGCCGTGCACCGCGATTCCGTAGTTGAAATACACCGGGTTGTACATCCCACCGAGTTGGCTCTCGCGCCGACCTTCCACCATGCGGTCGTATTTGAAGACTCCACCGGGAGTCCAGGAGAGTCCGCACCAGCCTTCCTTGATCGGTTCGATGCCTTCTTCGTTTCCGCGCTCACCCGGGTCGATCGTGACTTCTTCGCACCACTCCTGATCGTCACCCGACGAGATGTGGGTGACGAGCACCGCTCGGTCGTCGTGAAAGACCACGAGCACCTGCTCGGGCAGATATATCTCGGTGTGATCGGGAGTCGAATCGGGACGACGCGGTGTGATCACGATGGGATCCTGCATGCGACTCCACATCTCGGCTGTCACCCGGCCGGTGGCCTGATCGCGAGGAACTCCCATCACCAACTTCTCGAAAGCCCACACCGCCTGCTGAGTGCGTTCACCGAACACTCCGTCCGGAACGCCGGGATCGAAGTTCAGCTCGATCAGACGATCCTGGATCAACTTGATCTCGGGTCCGGCCGCGCCGCGACCGAAGGTCTGGGACAAAGGAAGCTTCTGAACCGGCGTCGCCGTGCTCTCGGTGACGACCTGCGGAAGCGTGGAACTCGTGGCCGACGAATCGCGGCCGTCGGAGGAACCTCCGTCGGCGACCACACCGATGGCGACCACACCGACCAGTACCGCCGCTGCACCCATGGCCGGGTA
>JBEDFW010000136.1:0-5843 GCA_041174985.1 Actinomycetota bacterium
ACGACACCCGCGAGGAGTTGGTGCACCTCGGTTGGCGTTCCGAACTGGTGCACACCGGTCCGGTGGGGGTCGACGACTTCTTCTGCACCTCACCGACGGTCGGGAAAACCTCGACTCCCACGGTGCTCGCCGTCGGCCGTCAGGCCCCGGTCAAGCGCTTCGACCGTCTGCTCGAACAGATGGCGATCGTGCGACGCACCGTTCCCGACGTGACTCTCACGCTCGTCGGCGACGGCCCCGAGCGTGAGAGGCTCAGCGCATGGATCGAACGACACGATGCGGCATCGTGGGTCTCCTTCGCCGGTCGCGTGTCGCGTGACGAATTGCGTGACTTGTATCGCCGTTCGTGGGTCGTGGCGAGTGCGTCCCTGGCCGAGGGGTGGGGTCTGGCTCTCACCGAAGCCGCCGGTTGTGGAACTCCAGCGGTGGCCACCGACATCTCCGGACACCGATGTTCGGTCATCGACGGACGAACCGGACTTCTGGCACCGGTCGACGACCTGGCGTCGGCTCTGGTCACGGTTCTGACCGATCACGAGCGACGACGCGAATTGTCGCGCGAGGCCGAGGGTCGGGCGCGATCTCTCACGTGGGACGTTCTGGCCGCCGACGTTCTGCGGCCACTGCACGCTCAGGTGCTCGCCCGGTCACCGCGGTAGCAGGCGAGTGGCCCGTTTGACGACCGCCAAGGCACCCTGGCGGGCGGGCCGGCGATGTTGAGAAGCGCCACTGGCGCGGGCACGATTCTCGACGAACCAGTCGTAGCTCTGTCGGAACATCTCCTCGTTCGACCAGCGTGGCTGCCAGCCGGTGGCCGACGTCGCATCGGTGATGTCGAACCACATCGAACGTCCGTACATGAGCCAGTGGTACGGGGCGAACGGTGCGATACGAACTGCGGCAGCGGCTCGCATCGCTGTCGACGTGAGTCCCGATGGCAGTCGACGAACCCTCGATCCGGTCGCGGCGTGACGACACAGGGAATCGAGGGCTTCGTACATGGTTCCGAAGCGATCGGTTCCGGCATTGAACACATGTGATCCCGGGAGTTCACCCACTCGACGACAGAGATCGGCCAGATCGTCGGCGTGGACGAATTGGTAGCGATTGTCGCCCCGACCGAGGACGAAGGGGTCGGCTCCGTCGGCGATCCAGTCGAAGAGAATTCCGAAGATTCCGAGTCGACCGTGACCGAGGATGGTGCGTGGTCGAACGATCGACACGTCGAGACGGTCGGAGAACTCGGAGCAGATCTGTTCGGCGCGGGCCTTGGCTCGTCCGTAATCCTCGGCTGGCGACGGGGGAGTGGACGTGAGAACCGGATTCGATCGAGGGACTCCGAAGACGGCGCTCGACGACGTGTGCACCACGCGAGTCGCGCCGTTGGCGACTGCTGATTCGAGAAGGATCCGGGTTCCGTCGACGTTGACGGTGTCGAGGAGGTGGAGGTCGCGGGCCAACGGGACCTGAGCGACGTTGTGAAAGATCACGTCGACGCCCGTCGTCGCCCGGCGAACCGCTGCGGCATCGCGGATGTCGCCGACGATCACTTCGACGTCGTGCTCGATGTCGTCGGCGAGGTCGAAAACCTTCACGTCGTGACCGTGATCGAGAAGATGACCCACCAACAGCGATCCGAAATATCCGCATCCTCCGGTCACGAGCGTGGTGGTCACAGTTCGATTCCGTTCTCTCGGCACCAGCGAATGCTGAGACGCATGCCGTCGTAGAGCGACACCTTGGGCGTCCAGTCGAGGTCGGAGATCGACCGGGAGACATCGCAAGCGATGGACTTGTTCATCTCGCCGAGAACGTGGACGCGCTGGTCGTAGCGCCGTGAAGCTTGCAGGAGGCGGTCGACTCGTTCGGCGACGTCACCCACGAACGAAGGCAGACGGAACGAGTTCGTCTTCACGTCGTGACCCTCGTCGGTGAGGGCGCGACCGACGGTCTCCACGATTTCGGCGACGGTGTAGGGGCGTTCGTCGGCGATCCACCAGGCCTGTCCGGGGTCGCCTTTCCACCGCAGAGCGGCGTCGATCCCGTCGACCAGATTCTCGATGAAGACCATCGAACGTCGTTGATCGCCGCTGCCGAACACGGGAAACCGACCGGCCTTGATCATCGAGAAGAAGGTCGTCTGGCGAGCGGGCTGGTGGGGTCCGTAGAACCAGGGAGGTCGGACGAGCACCGCGTTCAGGCCCCGCTCGACTTCGTCGAAGACGGCGATCTCACCGATCATCTTCGATCGCCCGTAACCGAGATAGGGCCGGTACGGCTCTTCGTGACGGAAGAGGTCGTTGGACGACGCATTGGTCCCGAAGGGACTGTTCGATGAGACGTGGACCAGGCGAGACACCTTGGCCGCGCGAGCGGCGCGGGCGAGATGGGCCGTACCACGTGCGTTGATCGAGTCGAATTCGGCGAAACGACGCGGGTGAACGACACCGGCGGTGTGCACGACGCGGACTCGGCCGCTACGACCGTCGAAGAGAGCTTCGAGCGTGGGGGCGACGGTGAGATCGGCGAAGGCAAGCTCGACGTCGACCGGCAAGGTCTCGAGGAAGGCCGACAGAGCACGACCCTCGGAGAGATCGCGTGCCACGGCCACCACTCGATTCGTCGCGGCGAGACGCGCCGTCACGGCCCGACCGAGCCAACCATTGGCGCCGGTGACGATCGTGGTCGGACGTCGCTCAGCCACGACGTACCTCGGTGAGGAAATGGCGAACGTTGCGCAGAGCGACCGACATGACGCTGCCCTGCGGGTTGACGCCGGGAGCATCGGGTAGCAGGGAGGCGTCGTTCACTCGGACGTTGACCGTGTCGTGCACGAGACCGTGACTCGATGCGCCGCATCGGTCGCGGTCTTCGCCCATGGGCACCGTGGAGCACAGATGAACGGTCATCACACTGGACTTGGAGGCGCGGAACGTACTCGAAACATCGGCGAGCGATCGTCGATCACGCACGCGTGGCGCATCGCGGTACGACGGGAAGACGTCGGTGGCGCCGGCTTCGAGAAGGAGCATCGAGAGTCGTTCGAGGCCCTGAGCCAACAGCGACCGGTCACGACTGGTGAGTCGGTACGTGACGAGAGGGTCGGTCGTTCCGGGCAGCGACACGACTCGGCCTCGACCTTCGCTCGTGATGGCGGCGTAGTAGACGGCGATGTTCGGCCATTCGACCACTGCGCCTTTGAAGTCACGCCAGTTGTCGAGCAGAGCCAGGGCCACGAGTCCGGGGTGGCTGGCCGAGCCGCCGAACGAGAGGTCGGGAGCGAACTCTTTCACCTGGTGCACCGGCACGTCGTCGGGCACGTTGACGCGATCGGCGAAACGGGCCGCCAATTTCACGGTCGGATGGACGGCGAGAGTGCGGCCGATGTTGCGACGCAGTCCTGACCGTTGCAACAGGGCCGGAGTGTGGATGGCGCCGGCACACACGAACACGTCGCGGAACCGGATGCTGCCACGGCTTCCATCGGCTCGCGTGACGTGAGCGGCGACGGCGCGGTCACCGGTGAACTCGAGTCGATCGACACGACAGTCGTACATCAGCCGAGCTCCAGCGGCCGCCGCCCGCGGAAGATAGGTACGCGTCATCGACTGCCGTTGGCCCCGTCGTGGATCGCCATCGGGGTAGGTCATCCAGCGTGGACTCTCATCGCTCTTCCACCCGAGGCGTTCGGCACCACGCTGCAGAGCGCGGGACGGTTCGCTGGCCGGCCCCGGCAGCAACTGCACACTGAGAGCCGTTTCGACCTCGCCGGCCAATCGCTCGACGTCATCGGGATCGAGATCGTCGATGCGCCAACCCTGTCGCCAGCGTTCGACGACCTCGCCGGGTGGACGTCGATACAACCCGCTGTTGACCTCGGTCCCGCCTCCTGCGCACCGTCCTTCGGTGTAGGCGATGCTCGGGCGACCGAGGGCCACGGTGACACCACCGCCGCGGTATTGGCGATTCATCTGTTCGAGGGAGAAAGGAACGATGGCACCCTGCTCGATGTGGGATCCCTCTTCCACGACGATCACGTCGAGGCCGGCTTCGGCGAGGAGGGCCGCCGTCGGAGCCCCTCCCGCTCCCGAACCGATCACGAGCACGTCGCACGTGGTCGTCATGACGGAATCGAGCTCACTGCGCCGGAGGGCGACGCGTCGGGCCAGGTCTCCCACACGTAGGCATACGACAGCGAGCGCAAGAGGCGGAAGTATTCGCCGACGATCGGCAGCGAGATCGACGACAGCTTGACCAGCGACCGATCTCCGGCGACGGAGTGGATCGCTGCGACGACGAGGGCCACCACCGACACTCCGAGACGCATGGGGCCGGGCAGCACGGTGAGTCGTTCGGCCACGAAAGCGGTCACGACGTCTCGTCGGACGGGGTCGAGATCGGGGAGGTCGTTCTCGAGAACGACGCGGCACGTGGACGTCACGACGGTGGGCGAAGGAGTCCTCATGACCTCGGTCAGGCTAGTCGGACGCTCTCGTGACCTGCGGAGTAACGTCGGGCGACGTGGGGGTCGATCAGCGCTCGTTGACCCGGATCGGTGTGGTCGCAGTGGCGATCCTCGCCCCATTCGTGACGGTTCTCGTGGTCGTTCTCGCCGCAGGAAGATGGTTCCCGGCCGGCGACATGGCTCAGGCCGAATTGCACATGCGTGGATTCTTCTCGCATCCACCGCTCGTCGGTGCGGCGGGACGCATTCTCACCGAATCGGGGGTGCAGGGAAGCCATCCCGGACCCAGCCTGTGGGTCGCCATGCTTCCCGTCTACCTGCTCGGTGGACGATCGAGTGGAGCACTGATGGTCGCCGTGTCGTCGGTGCACGTCGTGTCGGCACTGGCGGCGATCTGGCTCGCGCGACGTCGCTACGGATGGTCGGTCGCCGTCGTGGTGAGTTTCGTCGTGGTGGCCGTGGTGAGATCCGGAGGTCCCGATCCGATCGTCGAACCGTGGAATCCTTGGTTGGCGGTTCTGCCGTTCTTGGTGTTCGTTCTCATCGTCGACGAGATCGTGCACCGTCCGGTGTCGTGGCGGTGGACCGTGGCTGCGGTGGTGGTGGGGAGTCATTGCGTTCAGTGCCACGCTGGCTACGCGCTGATCGTCGGTGCCGGTTTGTTGGCCGTTCTCGTGGTGTCGATCAGACGTCGTGGGTATGGTCCGCTGGCTGCGGGTGCCGGGGCGTTGTTCGCCATGTGGTTACCACCTCTCGTCGACCAGTTCCGACGCGAGCCGGGGAACGTGTCGATCCTCGTCGATCATTTCGGCTCACCGACCGAGCCGACGATCGCCATCGCCGACGCTCTGCGCATCGTGGCGACTCAGTTCAACGTGATCGGCCCGTGGCTGCTCGGACCCGGACCGGATCGTCCGGCCGAGACGTGGGCTCGGTGGCCCGGATTCGTTCTCTTCGTGGTCGTGGTGTTCGTGGCGCGCCGTCGAGCCGTGAAGACCGGTGACCGCGAATTGGCCGGACTTCTCGTCGCGGTCGCCGCCGGCTTCGGCGTCGCAGTCCTGTCGATCCTGCGCTTGTTCGGACCGTATTTCGAGTACACGATTCGCTGGACGTGGATTCTCGCCGCGCTCGGCACGATCGGGTCGGGCTTGGCGCTCGTTCGTTCGATGAGGGCGACGACGGTGCGTCGCGCTCCGTCTCTTCGCGTCTGGTTGGGCGGTCTCGTCGTGGCCTCGGTGGTGACGAGCGTCAGCGCGGGAGTCGATGCCAAAGTGCCGGGTGCCATCGACTCGCGCATCGTCCGTGATCTCGTTCCGCAACTCGAGCCCTTCGTCGACGACGACACGGTGTTGCTCCGCTTCTGGGACCCGTACACCCT
>JBEDFW010000137.1:0-4171 GCA_041174985.1 Actinomycetota bacterium
ACCCACGAGGTGGCCCACTGGTACCGTCGCTCCGTGCGAATCCTGCTGGTCGTCAACTCGTTCGCCTCCTCGGTGACGGCCGGTGTGGTCGAGCCCCGCTACCCGAGCTTCAAGGGCATCATGGCCGCGAAGTCGAAGCCGGTCGACGAAGTCACCGCTTCCGATCTCGGCATCACGCCGGTCGGTTGGGCCGGTGCCGGTCAGACCATCAGCAATGTCGCTCAGGCCGAAGCACGTCAGGCCGGCGAGATCATCGAAGACGACGGTGAGTCGTTCGGCAAGATCGTGGCCTTCCTCGAAGGCCTGAAGGTCATCTGAGAGAGCGAGGACGAAGATCATGGCAACCAACAACATCTGGGTGTTCGCACAGGTCGCGAACGGAGCTCCTACTTCGGCATCGCTCGAATTGGTCACCAAGGCACGCAGCCTCGGCGGATCGATCAGCGTGTGGGTCGCGGGTGACGGCAACGCCGTCGCCGGTGTGCTCGGCGAGTACGGCGCGAGCAAGGTCTACGGCGTCGACTATGGCAGCAACCTCGCGGGTGCGGCCGTGGCGTCGGCCATGAAGGCCACGATCGACGGCGGCGACTCGCCCGATCTCGTGATGTTCCCGCAGTCGTACGAAGGTCGTGACGTGATGGCTCGTCTGTCGGTCAAGGTCGATCGCACGGTGCTCACCAACAACGTCGACATCGCCGCGTCCGGCGATTCGGTGTCGGTCACGACGCCGATCTTCGGTGGCAACACTCTCGTCACGTCCACCTTCACTGGTTCGGCGCCGTACCTCGCGGCCTTCCGTCCGAAGAGCTTCGCTCCCGAGTCGGCCGGTGGTGGCGCGGCGTCGGTCGTCGCCGTGTCGGTCCCCGATCTCGGAGCCACCGGTGGCGCCAAGGTCACGGCGACGCATGTCGAAGAGACCTCGGGTCCCAAGCTCGACGAAGCCGACATCGTGGTGTCGGGTGGTCGTGGTCTCGGCGAGAGCGCGAAGTACGAACTCATCGAGTCGCTCGCCAAGTTGCTGAAGGGCGCACCCGGTGCGTCGCGCGCCATCGTCGACGCCGGTTGGGTGCCGTACTCGTACCAGGTGGGCCAGACCGGCAAGGTCGTGAAGCCGAGCGTCTACATCGCCGCCGGCATCTCGGGCGCCACTCAGCACATGGTGGGCATGAAGGGTTCGAAGAACATCATCGCCATCAACAAGGACAAGGAAGCTCCGATCTTCGGCATCGCCGATCTCGGCATCGTGGGTGACGTGCACAAGGTTCTGCCCAAGCTCATCGAGGCTCTGCAGGGCCGCTGAGCCCAACGGCGACTCGGTAACGAGCCGTCACGAACGTTCGATCACCCCGGGTGATCGCGAGCGAGGAGCGCAACGCTGATCGGCGTTGCGCTCTCGTCGTTCTCGGGTACCTCCACCACGATGCACAGCTCGTGCGCGTGCGGCCGTGATCCGTCGTCGAAGCGCCACCAGGTCGCATCGAGGGCAACGCTCCCGATCAGCGAGGCGAGCGATCCGTCGTCGCGTAGTTCGTCCCAGTCGTCGGTCAGCCCGCCGAGCGCGGCGAGCAACCACCACGTCGAGAAGCGTCCCGAGGCACTCCCGCGTCGACGACCGTGGGCTCCACCCGATGCTCCGCACCACGTGATCCAATCGAGCGCGTCGCTGATGGCGAGCGGGGTGAGACGTGCCGAGGTGAGTCCGAGTGCACCGAGGGCGGCTCGGGGATCTCCGTCGACCACGGCGAAATCGGTACGACCGTTCGAGGAAGCCGTCCAGGGTTCGACGAGTGAGCGGAATGCCTGTTCGACCCACGGATCATCGAGGAGTTCGGCGTCATCGATCGTGGTCACCTCGTCCCAGTCGTGTGCCCAGCGATCCGAAGGGGACGGACACTCCACGCCCACGTCGTGATATCGGGGGAGCGTGTACTCGGGTTCCCAGTCGCACGGTGCGATCGGCACGTCGAGAACCGGGAAAACGTCGTCACCGACGGTCTCACCACGAAGGGCACGTTCGTACGCGACGAACGAACGACGCGGTCCGTCGGGAAGCAAAGGACGCAACTCGGACCATGTGTGGTTCTGCGCGATCACTTCGGTGAGTGGACCGATCGAGAAGCGACCGCTGTCCTCGTCGACCACACGGCTCGCGTGATCGGGATCGGCGAGCAGGGCGAGACGGTGTTCGGCCAGTGTGGCAGCGGGCCAGATCTGCCGCCCGGTCTCGAGAGCGGCGCGCGCTCGTTGGCGCACGCGCCACAGACCGGACCAGTCGCGAGTGGAGCAACGGGCATCGATGAGACGCACGAGACCGTCGAGATCGGCACGAGCGACGAGAAGATCGAGCTCTTCGTCGATGCCCTCGTCGATCGTCACGCCTCTTCTCTACACCACCGGCCAGGGGTAGCGGCGGCCAGTCGAGTCGATCGGGAACATTCCTCCCTCGGCCAGCATCATCGCTCGCTCGATCATGGCCTCGATCTCGTCGTCGTCGAGCAGGGCGGCCACCTCGAGAGGCGGCGAGTCGGCGACGGTGCGCACGGCGTCGATCACGTCGACCGGAATCGGTTCGCCACCGAACTCCCAGATCACCGTGCGAAGTTTGAAATCGGCGGCGAAGCAGAGTCCGTTGTCGATGGCCCACACGTGCGAGCTCGCGTCGACGAGACAGTGTCCGCTCTTGCGATCGGTGTTGTTGGCAACGATGTCGAATGCGACGAGTCGACGGAATTGGTCGTGAAGGTCGGGCCGACTCTCGTAGAGCGTGAAGTAGTGCTCGGTGAAATCGGCGTCGACGAAGGCCTGCAGGGAGCCGATTCCACCGGGGCCGTCGCGTTCGATCGTGAGGGGCACGAGATCGAAACCCATGGCCGCTGAGAGCCGGTAGGCGGCGATCTCACGTTTGTAGAGGCCGGCCGGGAAGTCCCACAACGGTCGCTCGCCACGCAAGGGTTTGTAGATGGCGCGCATCGAGTCGTCGTCGAGAGAGAGGGTGACGAGGAACGTGCCGTTGCTGCTGTAGGGCATGCGCCCTTCGACGTCGATCTCGCCGTGCGTGAGGATGTCGAGTGGTGAGTGGGTCACGGTCAGTTCATCCGGACGCAGAAATGACCTTCGGGATCGACCGGACGACCGCAGAATTCGCAGTCGGGACGACCCGCGGCCGCCACTCGATCGGTCTGGTCGCAGAAGGCGAGCGCCTGGGCCCGAGAGATGGTGAGACGAATGGCCTCGCCCTCGAACGAATCCTCGTCGATGTCGTCGTCGATCTCGTCACCGTCGTCGTCCTCGTCGTCGGCTTCGACACTCGACTCGACGTCGCGGAGAACCAGAGTGAACTCGTCGGAGGACTTCATGAACTCGAGCCCGACCGAGCCGAGCACGAATTCTTCGTCGACGGGTTCGACGAGTGACATCGGACGACGCACGACGGTGCCTTCGACGATCGGGAGGTGTGCCAGTGCTCGACGCAGGTATTGCGCGATCGCCATGGCTTGCTGCTTCTCGCAGCGCACACTCGCCACGCGATCACCGTCGCGCACCTGAAGGTAGAAGGTGCGCGATCCGGGACGACCCACGGCTCCGGTGGTGAACACTTCCACCGAGTCGAAGACGATCTCTCCCATGTCAGCTCGGCCTCAGGTCGCCGAGCGATCCGCCGGTGGAGTTGACCGTGAGAACGATCGGTCCGCCGGTCGTGTACGCCACGGCCGAGATCGAACACGTGCTGATCACGATGCGCTGGAAGAGATCGAGGTGCGTACCCATCGCGTGCGCCATGGCCGCCTTGATGGGATCGGCGTGCGACACACAGACGATCGTCCCGCCTCGGTGTTCGGCACACAGGTTGTCGATCGTCGAGACCATGCGGGTCTGCATCTCGGTGAAACTCTCGCCGTTGGGAAAACGAAAGGTGGACGGTGAACGTTGCACCGTGGTCCACTCGGGAAGCTTCATCAGCTTCTTGAGTTCGGCACCGGTCCAGTCGCCGAAGTCGCATTCGAGAAGTCCCTTCGCGATGCGGGTGCGCTGACCGAAAGCCTTGGCGATGGGAGCGGCGGTCTCGCGTGCGCGCTCGAGTGGTGACGAGTAGATCGCGTCGACGCGAGAGATCGCGGCCAGTCGCCGGGCGGCTTCGGCCGCCTGCTCGACACCGGTGGGTGCGAGATGG
>JBEDFW010000138.1:0-9299 GCA_041174985.1 Actinomycetota bacterium
GGTTCACCCTGGGTGAACCTGCGCAACAGAGTGTGCGAAATGTGTGTGTTTGTTTGTGCGTGTGTGGAGGGGGAAGGGAGAGGGTTATTTGGGGATCAGGGTTTGAGGGAGGAGACGAGCCACATGGCGAAGAACTGGCTGCCGCCGCCGTAGGCGTGGCCCACCGCCTTCTTCGCTCCGTCGATCTGATGCTCGCCCGCTTTGCCCATCACCTGCATGCACGCTTCACCGAAGCGGATCATGCCGGACGCACCGATCGGATTCGACGACAGCACGCCGCCCGACGGATTGATCGGCAACGAGCCACCGATGTGCGTCGCACCGTCTTCGACCATTCGCCAACCCTCGTTCCGCGGCGCGAATCCCAGGTTCTCGAGCCACATCGGCTCGAACCACGAGAACGGCACGTAGATCTCGGCGACGTCGACTTCCTTCGCCGGATCGGTGATTCCCGCTTTGCGCCACAGATCTTCGGCACACATCTCACCGGCACGCGGGCTCACTTGCTCACGCCCGGCGAACGCCGTCGGTTCGCTTCGCATCGCCGTCGCGTGCACCCACGCCTTGGGCCCCGACATCTTCTCGGCCCGCTCCTCGCTCATGATGACGAGCGCCATCGCGCCATCGCTCGACGGGCAGGTCTCGACGAATCGAATCGGGTCCCAGAGCATCGGTGACTCGAGCGCCTTCTCGAGCGTCCAATCGGGCTCGTGCAGATGTGCATACGGGTTCTTGCACGCGTTGGTGCGATCCTTCACCGCCACGATCGCTCCGATGTGTCCGGGTGCGCCTGATCGCGTCATGTAGCCGCGCACGATCGGCGAGAAGTAACCACCGGCACCGGCGTGCACCGGCATGCCGAATGGAATCGGAACGCTGAGCGCCCACATCGCGTTGCCGTCGCTCTGCTTCTCGAACCCGACGGTGAGCACGGTGCCGTGAATGCCGGCCATCACGTGCTGCGCGGCCACGATCGCCGTCGACCCGCCCACTGATCCGGCGGTGTGCACACGAAAAACCGGCTTGCCGTGTGCGGCGAGGGCATCGGCGAGCCACAACTCGGGCATCACGACACCTTCGAGGGGATCGGGAGCCTTGCCGATCACGATCGCATCGACGTCGTGAATGGTGATTCCGGCATCGGCGAGCGCCCGATCGACGGCTTCCCGTACGAGTCCGGCGATCGACACATCGGCCCGACACGACGCATGGTTCGTCTGTCCGACTCCGACGACTGCACAACGTTCGGCCATGTCAGTCACCCTCCATCACACACACCAAGTTCTGTTGCAGACACGGACCACTCGTGCTGTGCGCGACCGCGCGATCGGCACGACCGGCGAACACGGCTTCGGCTGCTTCGGCGAAACGCGCCAGTCCGGCGGCCATCGCCGGATTGGCCACCAAGGCGCCGCCGCTCGGATTGATCGCCGTCTTCGCAGCATCGAGGCCCATCGCCGAACGCAGCAGGAGTTCTTGATGCGTGTACGGCGCGAGCAACTCGGCCACGTCGACCTTGTCGGAGCCGACACCGGCCTTCTCGGCGGCGATACGGGCCGAGTCACTGGTGGTGAGCGAACGGGCACCGAGACGCTGAGTGTCGATGCGATGATCGATACCCCGGATCCAGGCCGGTCGTCTGGCCAACTTGCGAGCGACACCGTCGGCCGCCAACACCACGGCATTGGCACCGTCGACCGCGATACCGCAGTCGTGGGCACGAAGCGGTGCCACGGTGTGCGGCGTCGACAACAACTCGTCGACCGTGTGGTCACCTTTCACGTAAGCAACAGCGTTGCCCTTGGCGTCACGACGACTGCGCACCGCGACTTCGGCCATGGCGCGCTCCGACACGACTCCGGCTTCGAGACAGGCCCGCGCCTGCAGAGCAGCCATGGCGTCGAAACCTGGCCAGAGCGGAGCGACGAAATACGGATCGGCTTGCAGAGTGAGGATCTGATCGATGGGCCCCGACGTGGTCTTGCCGTTGGAGAACACGACGGCGATGTCGCACTCCCCGGTCTGCAGCTTCACCCAGGCCTCGTAGAGCGCAAGTGCACCGTCGGCTTCGACGTGGCTCTCGACGATCGGCGGCCACGCACCGATCGCATCGACGGCAGCGACGAAACTGAACGGCTGACCGCTCATGTAATCGCAACTGCCGTGGCACCAGAAACCGACGTCCTTGCGTTCGATGCCGGCCTTCTGCACCGCTTCGCGTACGACGGGCAGGATCAGTTCGACCGACGTGAGTTGCGTGTGCATCTGCGACGGACGCTGCGCAGTGGCGACAATGGCGACGTCACGCATCAGCTCTCACCCGCCTTGGCACCCATGGCGGCATCGGGCTCGCCGGTCGGACGGAAATGGGCGATGCTCTCGAGCGTCGGCCCCCACTCCGAGCGATCCTTCCAGACCGGCTCGACGCGCATTCCGATGCGGACATCGTGTGCTTCGCATTCCTGAATGAGGTGTTGCATCGAGATGTCGGCACCGTCGAGCAGGATCTGCGCGGCCACGTAAGGGATCTTCACCTTCTGACCGAGGAAGGGGACGTTCACGATGCAGAACGTGGTGATCGTTCCCTTCGGTCCGACTTCCACGTCTTCGGCGAGGATCTCGGCGCACTTCGGACACACACCGTTGCGCGGCGGGAAGTAGACGAGTTTGCAACTGGGGCAACGCTTCCCGATCAGGCGGCCTTCGATGAGACCCGAGAGATGGCTCGTCGCGTTCGGACCGGCCGACCACGTGTATTGCACGGCGATCGGTTGGCGGAGTCGGACGATTCCGTCGGCTTCGCTCATGACCCTCCTCCGATCAGGTCGAAGCAGGCGATGTCGTTGATTCCCCCGGCGCGTTCGGCGGCCCAACGGACCTTCACCCGCGCTCCGGTCGACATGGCGTCGATCGAGCCGGCGTCGACGGCGTGCAGCAACGGAACGTCGGCGCCGTCGAGAGCGATGAGAGCCCAGGCGAATGGACGATCGAGGGGCTGACCGACCGACGGCGTCGCCTGCCAGGCCCACGTGACCACTCGCCCGGTCTCGGGCAGGGTGACCCATTCGGTGAGAGTTTCACCGGTGAGCGGGTCGTATTCGGCGGGTGGGAAATAGACCCGGCCGTCACTCCCCCGAGTTCCCTCGAGGCGACCGTCCTTCAACGAGGTGAAGAATCGCGACAGGGCGATTCCGACCGTTCGGCTGTAGGGGTAGGCCACTTCGAGAGGGGCGACGAACGAATCTCCTTGCAGGGATCCGATTGATGCTCCAGACACACCTCATTCGTATCAGAAGTCCTCTGACGGGGACACACCGACCATTGCTAGTGTCGTCACAACAGGCCGACGCGGGGGCGTCGGGCCGCCGAAGGGGGACATCGTGCAGACGTCAGGCTCGCCACGCCGTTCACTGCGCACCGTTGCGGTGCTCACCACTCTGCTCGCCGTGACGGTTGCGTGCTCCAACCGCGAGGCGGAGGACTCCGCCTCCACCGCAGCGCCGGCCACCGAAGGTCCGACCGCCTCCGAGGCACCGTCTGGTACCGAGGCGCCGGCCACCACCGAGGCTCCGGCCGGTGTGAAGTTCGGAACCCTCGACAGTCCGTGCGGACCGGCCACCGACGCCGGAGTGCCCACGATCGCCGACGGTCAGAACGGCGGCGACACTCTCCGACTCGGAACTCAGAACGATCATGGTTTCGAAGGAGCACCCGGTCTCACGATCGAGATGCTCGACGCCGCCCAAGCTTTCGCTTCGTGGTGCAACGAGCAGGGTGGCATTCGCGGTCTGCAAATCGAAGTCGTCGATCTCGACGGCAAGTTGTTCAACGTGCCGGCCGCCATGGAGCAGGCCTGTGCCGAAGTGTTCGCCATGGTCGGTGGTGGATGGGTGTTCGACGACCAGATGTTCCCCCGCTTCCACGAATGCGGAATGGTGAGCTTCCCCGGCTACACCGTCTCCACGCCGGCCGCCGAAGCCAACGGCAAGATCCAGCCCCTCCCCAACCCGGCGTACGTGAAGCCGACCGGTTGGCTCACGTGGGCGGCCGAGACCTACCCCGAGGCCGTCACCAACACGGCCATCGTGTACTCCGACGTGACGATCACCAAGATCAATGCCGACCAGATCGAAGGCGCGATGAACGCCGTCGGAGGATTCGACGTGACGCAGAAGATCGCCTACTCGCCCACCGGCGAAGCCAACTGGGTGCCCTTCGCTCAGAAACTGAAGGATGGCGACGTTTCCACGATGGTGTTCGTGGGTGAGCCCGGCAACCTGATCCTTCTCTACAAGGCGATGCGCGAAGTCGGTTACGTACCCGAGCTCGTGCTCACCGACGCCAACCATTACACCGAGCAGATGATCGCCGAAGGAAACGCGACGGCGACCGAGGGATTCCGTGCCCGCACGGCGTACGCGCCCTTCGAAGAAGCCGACCAGTTCCCCGGGATGCGCTCGTATCTCGACATGATGGCTGCCCACAATCCCGATGGGCGCATCGCTGGCCTCGGACTGCAGGCCACGTCGGCCTACTTGCTGTTCGCCGTGGCGGCCAACATGTGTCTCGATTCCAACGACAACGTTCTCGAGCGTGAGTGCGTCCTGGCCGCCGGCAAGACGATCACGTCGTGGAACGCCGGTGGACTCCACACCGAGTCGAATCCCGCCGAAGGATTGCCGCCCGAGTGCGGAATCATCATGGGTATCGAGGGTGGAGTCTGGAAGCGAATCTTCCCCGAACTCGGCAGCGCCGACGACAACGGCGGAGGCTGGCACTGTGACGATCCGGGTTACGCCGAACTCACGGGTGACTTCGGTGATGCCTCTCTCGGTGTCGATCCGACCCGCGAGAACTGACCGGCCGAACGGATCACCTGCATGCAGGAACTGCTGACCTTCACCATCATCGGTCTGTCGACCGGTGCGATCTATGCGGTGGTGGCCAGCGGTCTCGTCGTCACGTACACGACGTCGGGCATCTTCAATCTCGCTCACGGCGCGACCGGCATGCTGTCAGCG
The DNA here is from genome assembly GCA_041174985.1 of Actinomycetota bacterium. GTDB lineage: Bacteria > Actinomycetota > Acidimicrobiia > Acidimicrobiales > Ilumatobacteraceae > Casp-actino8. The sequence continues at coordinate 5,022 of JBEDFW010000138.1, forward strand.
TTCACGTACTGGCAGTTGCGATTCGACTGGAATCTGCCGACGCCCATCGCCTTGTTCCTCACGTTGTTCGTGTTGGCACCGTTGTTCGGCATTCTCACCGAACGAGTCGTCATGCGTGGCCTGCAGGGAACCACCGAGGTCGTTCGCCTCTCGGTCACCGTCGCGTTGTTCGCCTTCATGATCGGTCTCGCCAACTGGATCTGGCCGAGCGACTCGAGTCGAGAGGCGTTTCTCAAGTTCTTCGAGGGAAACAGCGTCTCGATCGGCGGCATCAACGTCTCGTGGCACCGGATCATCACGTTCTTCTGCGCGGTCCTGGTCGCGATCCTCTTGCGCATCGTTCTGTATCGCACCCGAATGGGTGTGGCCATGCGAGCCGTGGTCGACGACCGCAGTCTCACCGAGCTGAACGGTGCACGCCCGCACCGCGTGTCGATGTTCGCTTGGGCGATCAGTGCATCACTCGCCGCCCTGGCCGGCATCCTGCTCGCCGGCGAGCAGCAACTCAACATCGAGCCCCTCGTCCTGCTCGTGATCAACGCCTACGCCGCGGCGATCATCGGTCGACTGAAGAATCTGCCACTCACGTTCGTCGGCGCGGCGGTTCTCGGCCTTCTGGACGCGTACTACCTCGCCTACTCCGACGAATCGTGGTTCCCTCAGTCGGCGTTCGGATTCTCACTCTCGGGAATCCGTGCCTCCATTCCGACGATCATCCTCTTCGTCGCCTTGCTCGCCCGTCCGCAGTCACGTCTGCGTGCCGGCGTGGTGAGGTTCCGCGAAGAATCTCGCGTGCCGTCGTGGAGCACGTCGGTGCTCGGTGCGGTGACTCTGGTCGCGATCGTCGTCGGAATCTCCGGGATGCTCACCCGCGCCAACACCTTGCTCTTGTTGAACGGATTCACGTTCGCCATCGTCGCGTTGTCACTCGTTCCGCTCACGGGCTACGCCGGACAGATGTCGCTCGCCCCGCTCACCTTCGCCGGACTGGGAGCCATCGCCATGGCCAAACTCCCGGGCAACGGAAACCTCCTCACCTTCGTCGGAGCCATCGTGATCGTGGCCGTGGTCGGTGCCGTGGTCGCTCTACCGGCTCTTCGTCTCACCGGTATCTATCTCGCCCTCAGTACGGCTGCTTTCGCCGTGCTCGTGTCGAAGTTGGTGTTCAACCAACGCCAGACCTTCCAGACCGGCAACATCGCGGTTCCGGTGCTCGACGTTCCCTTCGTCGACATCGGGTCGCCACGATCGCGACTCATCCTCGCCTCGGTCGCATTCTCCGTCCTCGGTCTGGGTGTCGTCGCAGTGCGACGCAGCCGACTGGGTCGTCGATTCATCGCCCTCAAGGACTCGCCAGCGGCGGCGGCGACACTCGGCATGAATCTCACCCGAACCAAGGTCGTTGCGTTCGCCATGTCGGCCGGTATCGGTGCGTGTGCCGGAGCACTCGCCGGCGACAAGGTCAGCCCGCAGCACTACGACTTCACGCAGAGTCTCCCGGTCGTTCTGCTCGCCGTGGTCGGTGGCGTCGGCACGGTGGGCGGAGCGCTCTTCGGTGGTCTGCTCCTCGGCGGCAACTCGATCCTGGCGAGTGTGGTTCCGTCACTCAAGAATCTCAGCAAGGTTCTTCCCGGCACGATCGGTATCACCCTCGGTCGCAATCCCAATGGCGCGGCGCTACAAACCGCCGAGTCGTTCCGATCCCTTCAGAATCGTTGGCCGCTGATCGCCGTGTCGGGCGCAGGTGCCGTGGGCGTCTGGGCGCTCACCGCCGCCGACGTGCTGTCGCATTGGTCCTTCGTGGTGACCGGCGTCGTGTGGCTGCTCGCCGTCACCCCCAACCTGCCCGCCATCGCCGATTGCACACACCCGACTCGTCGAGTCGGAACCGTCGTGTACCTGGCGGCGGGACTCGCTGTCGCTGGTGGCATCGACTGGGGCACGGCTCTCGACGTGACCGGCCAGCGCCTGATCGCCGTCGTGGTTCTCGTCGCGGTGATCGGTCTCGGCGCTCAGCGAATCTCCGAGAACGCACCCCGCGTGCCGAAGGACTCCCCCGACGTTCTCGGTCTCGACCGCGCGTTCACGGGCGACGAGATCGAACGCACCGAGCGCGAATTGCGAGTGACTTTCTGATGGCTCTCCTCTACGTCGATCAGGTGGTCGTTCGCTTCGGCGGTGTGTTGGCCGTGAACGGTGCCACGTTCATGGCGCGAGCCGGTGAAGTGACCGGGCTCATCGGTCCGAACGGAGCCGGTAAGACCACCTTGTTCAACGTCATCAGCGGCATCCAGGAGCCGACCGCCGGAGCGGTCAGCGTCGACGGCGAAGACATCACTCGGCTGGCACCGCACAAGCGTGCGCATCGCGGCGTGGCACGCACGTTCCAACGACTCGAGCTGTTCTCGTCGCTCACGGTGCGCGACAACATTCGCGTCGCCGCCGAACTCGCCATGCTCACCAACGTGTCGTCGACCGTCGACGGTCTGATCGAACGAGTCGGATTGACCGACGTGGCCGACCGCGTCGCTGGTGATCTACCCACCGGCTCGGCCCGCCTCGTCGAAATCGCCCGCGCCCTCGCCACCCGACCGAAGTTGATCCTGCTCGACGAGCCGGCCTCGGGCCTGTCCGACATCGAGAGCGAACATCTGGGTCGACTGCTGCGATCGCTCGCCGCCGAGGGACTCGGAGTTCTGCTCGTCGAACACGACGTCGAACTCGTGATGAAGGTCTGCGATCACATCTTCGTCCTCGACCTCGGTGTGATCATCGCCGACGGCTCACCCGATCAAGTTCGTAACGACCCGCGGGTCCTCGAGGCATACCTGGGGGCGTCGTGAGCGCGTCGCCGATTCTCGAACTTCGTCACGTGCGTGCCGGCTACGGCGCGATCGAAGTCCTGCACGACGTCTCGTTCACGGTGGGAGCCGGTCAAGTGGTTGCGCTACTCGGGCCGAACGGAGCCGGAAAGAGCACCACCATCAAAGTGGTCAGTGGTCTCGTGCGGCCGACGTCGGGACAACTCGTGGTGGCCGGTCGCGACGTCACCGGTGCATCGGCCGATGCGCTGTGTCGCGCCGGCATCTGCACCATTCCCGAGGGACGCGGGATCTTTCCCAATCTCACCGTGCGCGAGAACCTGGTGATGGCCACCTACAGCGGCCGCTCGATCGACGCGATCGAGCACGACGCGTACGGCCGATTTCCTCGCCTGGCCGAACGACGAACGCAGTTGGCCGGGACGATGTCGGGCGGCGAGCAGCAGATGCTCTCGCTCGCCCGGGCGCTCGCCGTCGATCCGGCTCTGCTCCTGATCGACGAACTCTCGATGGGTCTGGCCCCCAAGATCGTGGCCGAACTGTACGAACAGGTCGCCCACATCGCATCGACCGGCGTATCGGTCCTCGTGGTCGAACAGTTCGCCCGCACCGTCCTCGGCGTGGCCGACTGGGCCGTCGTGCTGACCCACGGTGGAGTCCAGGTGTCCGGACCGGCGAGCGAAATCGGCGAAGATGTCCTCGCCGGTGCCTACCTCGGACGGAGGGACGGCACGTGACGTCGCACAGCACAACGAAGCATCACCCGATGCCTCACACAGGAGAGAGATCATGAACGAGGATCGCATCCAAGCATTCACCGAAGAGATCGGCGAGATGAAACTGCGAGGCGCCCGAGGCGACCGTGAGCGAATCCTGCTCGTCGTCGGAGCGGTGGCGATCGTCGCCGGAGTGGTGCTGTCGGTCCTCGGTGGATTCCAGGCGAGCGGCACCACCGATCTCGGGGATCAGGTCGCGTTCCTGGCCACCGGAACCTTCATCGGTCTGGCGCTCGTCATCGCCGGTACCGCACTCTTCGTGCGCTACTCCGTCGGTCGATTCATGCGGTTCTGGCTCGTCCGTCTCGTGCACGAGCACCGCAGCGAAACCGATCGCTTGATCGCCGCGATCGAGAAGAACCGCGGCAACTGAGGCGTCGTCAGCGGGCGCGGTAGGTGCCACCCGAGGTGGCACTCGCGTCCTTGTTGAGTCGCTTCGAGAGGTGCAGCCCCTCGAGGACGAACTCGACGGCACCGGCCACGGCCGCCGCGCTCGTATCGCCGTCGGTGATCTCGGCGATCGCCGGCTGCAAGGCCGGGATCTGTTCGGCCAGCGCCGCCTGGGTGGCCGACGGAACGTCTTCACCGGTGCTCACGATCGCACCTTCCTCGAAGGCACGCACGATGTCGATCGAGTACTGCGGGCTCACGGTGTCACGGAAGACGGCGAGAACCGCCGC
>JBEDFW010000139.1:0-4476 GCA_041174985.1 Actinomycetota bacterium
GAAATTCGCCCACTCTGTAGCGTTCGCTACCGCCAGGGTGAATCTGCGCTACAGAGTGGGTGAAAAGTGCCATTCTGGGCCGGCGGGGGTGTCACGGATCTCGAGGCCGGCGGCGGCCAGACGATCCCGCAACAGATCCGACAGGTCGTAGCGCTTCTCCTCGCGCACCTGACGTCGGACCTCCAGCACCACTTGCATCACCGGTTCGATCGCCGTTCGGGGGTCGGCCAGACCCTTCACTGCGACCTCTCCGAGCCGAACGATCATCGAACGCAGCGCCGCGTGCGCGCGATCCATCGCGTCGCTTTGCAGAGTGTCCGCCGACCAACCACGGATCGCCGATTCGAGATCGAGAACCGCTCGCACCGCACCGTCGGAATCACCGGTCGCGAGCGCGTGGTCGAATGCCGCCTCGGCTCGCGACACGTCATCGGCGAGTGACGTCGAGGTCGTCGAAGCGACTGGCAACGACGTCGGCGCAGCCGGGGTCTCCTTCGATGGAACCGCCGTCACGCCACGGGTCGGGTCCCGTAGTGCGTCGACCGGGATCGTACGACCGCTCTCGATCACGGTCGAACGTCCCTTCACGCGAACGGTGATCGTTCCGTTGCCGATCACGGTCGCCGTATCGGCATCGATGTCGATGATCACGCCGGTGTGCTCGTCGACGCCGAGAACGTGGACTCCGTCGGGCAAGAGGGCCTCGAGGTCGGAGAGGCGACGCTCACCCAGATAACAAAAACGCGTGTCGTGGTGTCCGCCCTCGGCGTTGTCGTAGTGGGGGATCACGGCCACGTCGAGTCCGATGACGTCGAGCACACCCAGACCTTCGAGCCAGTGGGGCTCCTGGCCGACCTTGTAGATCTCGTACACCGGAACCGTGAAACGACCGAGAGTCAGAGCGGCCGCCGACGCAAAGGTGACTGCGCCACCTCGTTGGAGTTTCTCGCGCACGATGTCGGGAACGGGAGTTCCGCTCCACTGAGTGAGTGCATACGTGGGGCTACCAGGTCCGGCGAACACGTAATCGGCGCGGCGAAGGCGGCTGAGTCCGGTCTCGACGGACAGGACGTCGACATTCTTCAGGCGCGTGAGCCCGGCGACTTCGATCGGATGTCCGACGCTCTGTCGGAAGTAGTCGACGGCCCTCGACGCCAATTCGGGGGCGTTCTCCTGGAATCCGTAGGGCGTGTCGATCACCACGGCGAGCGGGTCACCGGGAAGGCGGGCGATGAGATCTCGGTGATGCTTCATCATGGTGGGCGCGGTTTCGCCCGAGCCCATGATCGTGAGGAGGCGAGGCGTGCTCATGAGAGGAATCCGTTCTTGAAGTTCGAAACGAGCACTTCGGCCACGCGACCCGGATGTTGCGCATGCACGTCGTGATGGGCCGGGCGGAACCAGTGCACACGGGCACGAGCGAGCAGTCGGTGGGCCTCGTCGACGGCACGATCCTTGTTGCGCGTCCAGGCCACGTCTCCGGAGTCGGCGGGAATGAACAGGATCGGCCGCTCGATGCGTGGATACAACTCGCTCGGACGGTGTTGCCACAGTTCTCGAAGAATGGCCATGTGATGTTCGAGGCGGAGCCACGGACGGATCGTCCCGTCCTCTCGCTCCTCGAAGTTCGACAGTGCTCCGATGATCCCGGTCTCGGGCCAATCGTCGTGCATCGATCGGATCGCGGTCTCCATTCGACTGGTGCGGGTGCCGGTGAGTTGCGGTGGTCGCAACGCACTCGCACACGACTCCCATTCGGGGAAGATCCCCTGCAGGTCGATCATCCCACCGTCGACGGGTACGGCACCCACGACTCGGTCGGGGAAGCGGTGCGCCATGTCGATCACCACGTTGCCTCCCCATGACTGACCGACGATCACGGCTCGATCGATGCCATGTGCATCGAGGACCCGACACACGTCGCGACCGACCGTCGCGAAGTCGTACCCGTGATCGGGTCGATCACTGCGTCCATGTCCTCGAAGATCGACGGCGATCGATCGAACTCGATGTCTCGTCAGGGCGGCAGCCACGCCGTCCCACATGCGGGCATTCGATGCCAAGCCATGAATCAGGACGGCAGTCGGCAACGACGGGTCGGGGTCGACCGAGCCGCGGTCGATCACTCGAAGGGACACGCCGGGTTCGACCTCGAGGTGTCCGACGACGCCATCGGTGACGGGGAAACGTTCGACATAGGCCGGCGGAGCAAGGGACATGCGCTACAGAGTCTGCCCGCCACGAGTCGACATGGCACGATGGAGGTCGTGGATGCCGTGGAAAGACTCGAAGACCGAAGCCCGGCGTCGCTCGAGAGCAAGATCGCCGATCTGGAGTCGATTCTCGTCGACCTCGATCGCGTCGTGGTCGCCTTCAGTGGAGGAGCCGACTCGGCGTTCCTCGCGGTCGTCGCTCAGCGAGTACTCGGACGTGATCGCACGCTCGCTGTCACCGCGGTGTCGCCGAGTCTGGCGGGTGCGGAGGAGAACGATTGTCGAGAGTTGGCCGACGAGTGGAGCCTGCGGTGGCTTCCCGTCGACACCGCCGAGATGGAACGCGCGGCCTATCGAGCCAACGACGTCGATCGCTGTTACCACTGCAAGGCCGAACTGATGGACGTGGTGGCACCGATTGCGATCGGTGAGTCGGCCACGGTCGTCCTCGGCGTGAATCTCGACGATCTGGCCGATCATCGACCGGGTCAGCGGGCCGCTCTCGAACGCGGTGCGGTGTTTCCGATGGTGCAAGCCGGCTTCACCAAAGCCGACGTGCGTGAGGCGTCACGCCGACTCGGATTGCGCACATGGGACAAGCCGGCCGCCGCGTGCCTCGCCAGCCGGGTGCCGTACGGAACGCCGGTGTCGGTCGAGGTTCTGTCACGGGTCGATCGAGCCGAGAGCGTGCTTCGTTCGCTCGGATTTCGTCAGGTACGTGTCCGCCACTACGGCGAGACCGCCCGTGTCGAGGTCGACGACGCCGAGCTGGCCCGCGCCGTGTCGGCCCGGCGTGAGATCGTGGACGGTCTGCGGGCGGCTGGGTACCGGTACGTGACCCTCGATCTGGAGGGTTTCCGCAGCGGGAATCTGAACGGAGGCGTCGAGACGCCGACGGTTCAGCACGGCGTCGAGACGCCGACGGTCCAGAACAGCGTCGACGACGGTTCGTCGGCTCGACATCGCCACCCGTAGGGTTCTCTCCGTCGCGGGCCGCATGCTCGCGGGACGAAAGGACGAGCCATGAAGTTGTCGATGATGCTGAATTACGCCGGTGGATTCCACCAGGCGGTCGACCGAGTCGTCGAACTCGAAAAGGCCGGCCTCGACGTGGTCTGGATCGCCGAGGCCTACAGCGCCGATGCCATCAGTCAGGTCGGCTATCTCGCCGCCAAGACGAATCGCGTCGAGATCGGCACCGGCATCGTCAACGTGTACAGCCGCACCGCCGCCCTCATGGCGATGACGGCCGCCGGTTGCGATTACGTGAGCAACGGCCGCTTCATTCTCGGCCTGGGTGCATCGGGTCCGCAGGTGATCGAAGGGTTCCACGGCGTTCCCTACGAGAAGCCGATGCAGCGCATCAAGGAGTACATCGAAGCGTGTCGCATGATCTGGAAGCGTGAGCAGCCGTTCCAGATGGACGGTCAGACCGTGAAGGTTCCGCTGCCGGCGGGAGAGGGAACCGGTCTCGGTAAGCCGTTGAAGATCATCAAGCCCGGCCAGGAGATCCGCACCGACATTCCGATCTGGTGGGCGAGCCTCATGGGACTGAGCGTGCAGGCCACGGCCGAGATGGCCGACGGATGGCTGCCGATCTTCTTTGATCCCGAGAAGTTCCACAACGTGTGGGGCGACGATCTGAAGAAGGGTCTGGCCAAGCGCGACCCGAGCTTGGGCAAGTTGCAGATCTCGGCGGGTGGCATGGTGGCCATCGACGAGTCGCTCACGGGTGACGCGCAGAAGAAGATTCTCGACTTCGCTCGCCCCAACGCCGCCCTCTACATCGGCGGCATGGGTGCTCGCGACAAGAACTTCTACAACACCATCTGCAAGAAGTACGGCTACGAGAAGGAAGCGATCGAGGTTCAGGACCTCTACCTCTCGGGCAAGAAGGACGAGGCCGCCCAGGCGGTCCCGGGCGAGATGATCGAGAAGAGCAATCTGGTCGGCCCGAAGGGTTACATCAAGGAGCGCTTGGCCGCCTACAAGGAAGCCGGTGTCACCGTTCTGTCGGTCAGCCCGGTGGGCCCCGATGCGGTCAAGACCATCGAAACGTTGAAGGAGCTGATCGGCTGATGTCGAACGTGGGGGGAACCGTCGCCGACGGATGGGGGCCGGTCCAGGAAGCCTTCGCAGCCAACTTGGCGAGCGGCGAGGAGACGGGTTGCGCGGTGTCGGTGTACCACCGGGGTCGCAAGGTCGTCGATCTGTGGGGAGGTCACTTCGACAAGGAAGCGACCCGGCCCTACACCGACGACAC
>JBEDFW010000140.1:0-7223 GCA_041174985.1 Actinomycetota bacterium
AACCTGCACCGCTTCCTTGGGCTCGTGAAAGAGTTCCGCCGTGAAGCGCAGCTGATCATCGTGAGCCATCAGAAGCGCACGATGGAAGCCGGTGACGTCCTGCTCGGCGTGAGCATGCAGCCCGGAGGATCGTCGAAGGTCGTGTCGGAGAAGCTCGAAGCCGGAGCCTGACCGACATGGACGTCCAGATCCTTCTTCTCGTACTTCTCGTCGTCGCCGTGGTGTTCGGCCTCGGCGTCGTGCTCCTCAATCGGCGTGGTCGGGGCGGTTCGCCGTCGGTGCCACCCACGGTGTCACGTCCGATCGACTCGGTGCCGATCATCGAAGAACCTGAGACGCCGACCGCCGCCGTCGTCACCGAACCCCAGATCGCGGTCGAACCTCAGATCGTCACCGAACCCGAGATCGCCGTCGAACCCGAAGCGATCGTCGACGTCGCGTCGTTCCGATCGCGTATGGGAAAGGCCGCGGCCGCTCTCGCTGGTGCTTTCGGTGGAGTGCGAGCGCGTGCCGGTATCACCAACGAGACATGGGACGACCTCGAAGAAGCCTTGCTGCGCGCCGATGTCGGAATCGGAGTGACGACGACTCTGCTCGACGATCTGCGAGCCAGGGTGTCGAAGAAGGAGATCTCGACCCCGGATCAATTGCTGGAGGCTCTCCAGGCCGACATGGTGGGGCGTCTGCGTTCGGCTGATCGCTCTCTACGGCTCCAGGACTCCGACGATCGCGTGAACGTGTGGCTGTTCGTGGGTGTGAACGGAGTGGGCAAGACCACGACGATCGGCAAGGTGGCCGCGCAGCAGGTCGCAGCCGGCCGCTCGCTCGTCCTCGCCGCTGGCGACACGTTCCGCGCCGCGGCCGCCGAGCAGTTGGGCACCTGGGCCGAGCGTTCGGGAGCCGAACTCGTGCGAGGAGCCGAGGGTGGTGACCCGAGTTCGGTGATCTTCGACGGAGTCCAACGGGCCAAGTCGCGCGGAGCGGACCTCGTCCTCGGTGACACGGCCGGTCGGCTCCAGAACAAATCGAACCTGATGGAAGAACTCCGCAAGGTGCGTCGTATCGCCGATCGAGAGCCCGGACTCGTCAGCGAAGTGTTGCTGGTGATCGATGCGACCACCGGCCAGAACGGTTTGTCGCAGGCTCGCGAGTTCACCGAAGCCGCCGGCGTGACAGGTGTGGTGCTCACGAAACTCGACGGTTCGGCCAAGGGTGGCATCGTGTTCGCCATCGAGACCGAGTTCGGTATCCCGGTGAAATTGGTCGGTCTCGGCGAGACGATCGGTGATCTGGTGCCGTTCGACCCCGACGAGTTCGTGGCCGCTTTGTTCTCGGCCTGAGAAATCTCTCCTCGTCGGGAACCGAACGTCGGTCCCGATTCGTCGGAGTGGCATGAACAGGCTTCTCCCAACACCTACCGTGTCGACCATGGTTCGTCGTTCGCTTCCGTTCGTCGCCGCTCTCTCGCTCCTCGCCGCGTGCGGAGACGATCCTGACAACGGAACCGCTCTGCCGGTACTGCGAGTGGGCTCGGGGGCGGGCGCCCCCGAGGCGTCGATGGCGGCGAACGACGCGATGCCGTCGAGCGACAAGGCGATGTACGTCCCGGCGAATTGGGAGTTCGTCGTGACCGGCGAACTCCCGGCTCTCGACTCCGAAGCTCCGGTTCACATCTTCGCCGACGAGACCGAACCCACTGATGCCCAGCTGGCCGAATTGCTCGACGTGTTCGAAGTCGGCGGAACGTTCACCAAGACGACGACCGATCCGGGTACCGAGTACGCCTGGACGTCGTGGAGTGCTGGATCGGTCGACGGTTCGAGTCCCTCGATCACCGTGTCCGACGACGGTCTTTTGTCGTGGTGGTATTCGCAAGGCTGGCAGGACATGTCGGTGGGTCGTCCCGCTCCGTGTCCCGACATCGCCGTGGTCGATCCGGTCGAGCCGGCGACTTCCGAGCCCGCGACGACCGAGCCGGTGACGAGCGAGCCAGCGACGGGTGATGCGGACGCTCCTGTCACGTCCGAGGAGTCGGTGGCACCGTGCGAAGAGTGGGTCGAACCGACTCCGCCCGCCAACGTTCCGTCGGCAGCCGAGGCCGAGACCCGCTTCACGGAACTCATGTCTCGTTTCGGATTCACGGCTGACGACTTCGTCGTCGAGTCGTACGCCGACGACTGGTCGGCCGGAGCCTGGGCGTACGTACTCGTCGATGGAGTGCGTTCGTCGTTGTCGATGTCGGCGTCCTTCGGGGAGAACGGACAGCTGACCTACGCCGGGGGTTACCTCGCTCGTCCGGAGACGCTCGCCACCTATCCGCGCATCGGAACCGAAGCGGGTATCGAGCGCCTGCGTTCCGATTACGGCGGCAACTACGGGCGGGGCATTCCCGAGCCGGCGATCGCCGTGGACGACATGATCTCCACCGACAGCGTCGTGCCCGAGACGATCACGGTCGAGATCGTCGGTGTCGAAGAGGAATACATGCTCTATTGGAGCGTCGACGGTGACGTGTATCTCGTTCCCGGATACACCTATGTCGCGGCCGAGGACGAATGGGGTTACAGCGGTCGCTACACCGTGCCGGCGATTCCGAGCGAATATCTCGACATCGTGCAGCCCCCGGTCGTCGGTGAACCGATGCCGGTCGAGCCGGCTCCCGTCGAACCCGGTGAGGAAGGTGCCGTCGAAATCTCCACGGAAGACATCGAGTCTTTCCTCGGTATGTCGGAGGCCGATGCCGTGACCTACGCCGAGTCTCGGGGCTGGGCGGTTCGAGTGGTGAAGCGGGATGGGGAGGAATTCCCGATCACGATGGATTACTCGGCTTCCCGCGTGAATCTCACGATCGAGAACGGCATCGTGACGATCGCTACCACCGGCTGACCCTCGCTAGCCTCGATTTCGATGTTCGAGACCCTGTCCGGCCGCTTCGAAGGCATCTTCAAGAAGATCCGCGGCAAGGGTCGTCTCTCCGAGGCCGATGTCGACGAGGTCCTGAAGGAGATTCGCACCGCCCTTCTCGAAGCCGACGTGAACGTGTCGGTCGTGCGATCGGTGGTCAATCGCATCCGCGAGGGTGCGATCGGTATCGAGCAGTCGAAGGCGCTCGACCCGAGTCAGCAGATCGTCAAACTCGTCAACGCCGAACTCACGGCGATCCTCGGTGGCGAGACGCTCAAGATCTCGTACGCGAGCAAACCACCGACCGTGGTGTTGATGGCCGGTTTGCAGGGTTCGGGCAAGACCACCAACTCGGCCAAGCTCGCCAAGTGGTTCCTGTCCCAGGGGCGTCACCCTCTTCTCGTCGGTGCCGACCTGCAACGTCCGGCGGCCGTCGAGCAGTTGCGCACCCTCGGCGATCAGATCGGTGTCCCGGTGTTCAGCGAGCCCGGCGATCCGGTGGCCACTGCCGTGCGTGGACTCGCCGAGGCGCGACGTCTCGGTCGCGACGTTCTGATCGTCGACACCGCGGGTCGTCTGGCGATCGACGCCGAGATGATGGACCAGATTCGTCGGATCTCCGAGGAACTGTCACCCAACTACACGTTCCTCGTGATCGACGCCATGACGGGTCAGGACGCGGTCACGGTGGCCGAGGCCTTCCACGCCACGTTGCAGATCGACGGCGTGATCCTCTCGAAACTCGACGGTGATGCACGCGGTGGAGCAGCGCTCTCGGTCAAAGAAGTGATCGGACGACCGATCGCGTTCGCGAGCACCGGCGAGAAACTCGACGCCTTCGAACAGTTCCACCCCGACCGCATGGCGAGTCGAATCCTCGGTATGGGCGACGTCCTCACGCTCATCGAGCAAGCCGAGAAGGCCTTCGAGAAGGATCAGGCCGAACAGGCTGCGGCACGTCTGCTCGACGGGGAGTTCACTCTCGACGACTTCTTGGAGCAGATGCAGTCGCTGAAGAAGATGGGGCCGCTCGGGGGAGTGCTCGGGATGATGCCCGGCATGCCCAAGGAATTGAAGAACGCCAAGATCGGCGACGATGACCTGAAGCCGATCGAAGCCATCATTCGCTCGATGACCCCCGATGAACGCCGCCGACCCGAGATCATCAACGGCAGTCGTCGCCAGCGCATCGCCACCGGAAGCGGTCGAAGCATCGCCGAGGTGAATCGTCTCGTGAAGCAGTTCGGTGAGATGCAGAAGATGATGAAGCGAATGGGTGGTCTCGGCGGTAAGGGCAAGAAGGGCAAACGGGGCGGTCTCGGGGCGTTGTCCGGTCTCGGCGCCGGCCTCGGTGGTGGCATGCCCGGGTTCCCGGGTGGTCCGGGGGCGGGCGAACCTGTCGGTTTCCCCTTCCCGCCGTCGCGCTAGACGCCCGACCACCTGGCTGGTCCAGCGTTGGCGGGACCCCAGGCCACCGCTAGCCTCTCCCTTTCGTGAAAGACGGGCCCCCCGTCGCCCCAAGGAGTCCGTTGCATGGCCGTCAAGTTGCGCCTCACTCGAATCGGAAAGACCAAGCAGCCGCATTACCGCGTGATCGCGAGCGACAGCCGCTCCGCTCGTGACGGCGCTTTCCTCGAGATCATCGGCCAGTACAACCCCCGCCTCGAGCCGTCCGGTGTCAAGATCGACAACGACAAGGCCGTGTCGTGGCTCATGAAGGGTGCTCAGCCCACCGAGCGCGTGCGGAAGCTGCTCGAGATCTCCGGCGCCTGGGCGCAGTTCACCGCCAACCGCGGTAAGTGACGCTGGCGCCATGACCGATCCGAATCAGATCGCGTCCCCGACGGCCGTCGCCGTTCTCACCCATGTCGTTCGCTCCATCGTCGACGACCCCGATGCAGTACGCGTCGAAGAGGTCGAGGGCCGTCATCGTCCCAAGCTCGAAGTGACCGTGGGTCCCGGTGATCTCGGTCGCGTGATCGGACGCCGCGGCCGTACCGCCCAGAGCATCCGCGTGCTGGTTCGAGCCGCGGCAGCCAAGGACGGTCACGAAGTCGACGTCGACTTCGTCGACTGAGGTCGGCTCGGCCGTGCCCGAGTCCCGCCCGGCGAACCTTCTCGAAGTCGGTCGTTTCGGCCGTCCTCATGGTGTCCGTGGCCAGATCACGGTGAACCTCAGTTCCAATCGTGTCGAACGAGTTCGTCCCGGGGCCCGCCTGTGGGCCGGCGAGTGGTTCACCGTCTCGGCGTCGCGCGAACAATCGGGCCGCTGGGTCGTCGACGTGGAAGGCGTGACCGATCGAACCGCGGCCGAGCGTCTCGTGAATCGCACCATTTGGGCCGAGCCGATCGACGATCCGGAGGCGGTCTGGATCCATCAGGTGATCGGCGCAGCCGTGCGTGGAGTCGACGGAACCGAACACGGTCGCTGTGTCGCCGTTCTCGCCAATCCGGCCGACGATCTCCTCGAACTGCACGACGGTGTGTTGATCCCGGCGCGTTTCGTCGAACGGGTCGACGAGGTCGACGGAACGATCGTCGTCGTGGTCGATCCGCCGGCCGGTCTGTTCGAGGTGTACCGCTCCGACGACGTCGACGGCTCTTCGGCAGGAGACACGCGATGAGAATCGACGTGTTCACCATCTTCCCGGGAATCGTCGATGCGTTCGCGTCCGAAAGTCTGCTCGGCAAGGCTCGCACCACCGGTCTTCTCGATCTGCGTCTGCACGATCCACGCGAACACACGAACGACGTGCACCGAACGGTCGACGACTCTCCCTACGGGGGAGGGGCCGGCATGGTCATGCGAGCCGAGCCACTCTTCGCGTCGGTGGAAGCAGCCGCTCCGCCCCGCCCGCTTCTTCTCCTCAGCCCGGGAGGGCGACGGTTCGACCAGAAGTACGCCGACGAGTTGGCGGCGACCGGTGGTTTCAGTCTGTTGTGTGGCCGATACGAAGGTGTCGACCACCGTGTCGTCGAACATCTCGTCGACGGCGAGCTGAGCATCGGCGACGTGGTGCTGTCGGGCGGTGAGGTCGCCGCGTGCCTCGTGATCGAGGCCGTGACTCGGCTCCTTCCGGGCGCCATGGGAAACGACGTGAGTCCGGTCACCGAGAGTTTCGGCGCGTCGGGTCTGCTCGAAGAGCCCCACTACACCCGACCCGGCACCTTTCGGGGGTGGGCCGTGCCCGACGTGCTCGTGTCGGGTGATCACGCTCGAATCGAACGCTGGCGCCGGGCCCAGGCCTTGCACCGCACCATACGGGCGCGACCCGACTTGATCGAGGCTCGAGGAGGGCTCTCCGACCAGGATCGACGTCTGTTGGAAGAGTTCCCCGCCGTCCCGTATCCTTGACCCTTCGCCGGTCCAACGGGCCCGGCCTCACCGCAGGACGACCTCATGAAGACCACCGACATCGTTGATCAGCTGAACATCCGCACCGACATCCCGGCTTTCGGGCCCGGTGACGAGTTGAAGGTCCACGTCCGCGTGGTCGAGAGCGGCAAGGAGCGCGTGCAGATCTTCCAGGGCAACGTCATCGCTCGTTCGGGCTCGGGCGTGCAGGAGACCTACACCGTCCGCAAGATCAGCTACGGCGTCGGTGTCGAGCGAACCTTCCCCGTGCACAGCCCGAGCGTGGCCAAGGTCGAAGTCGTCAAGAAGGGCGACGTGCGTCGCGCCAAGCTCTACTACTTGCGCGATCGCACCGGCAAGGCCGCCAAGGTCCGCGAAAAGCGCGACTTCTGATCCCTTTCGTCATCCGAGGCTCCCACAGTGGGCACTGACGACCTCGAAGAGTTCGAGGCCGATCGCGAGTTGCAACTCGCTCAGGAGTATCAGGACGTCTCGCGGATGTTCCGCTATGCCGTCGAAACCGAGCGCCGTTTCTATCTGGCCAACGAAGTCGACGTTTCCGTCATCGGTGATCCCACCCGTCCCGTCATTCAGGTGGAGATGGTCGACGCGTGGGTGTGGGACATGTACCGCAAGAGCCGTTTCGTCCCGAAGGTGCGGGTTCTCAGTTTCAAGGACGTCAACGTGGAAGAACTCCCGCGCGACGACCTCGATCAGCTGAACTGACCACGGCCCAGCATCGTCGGCGCCTCGGTGCCTGGGGCGAGGATCGCGTCGCGCGTTGGTACGAGAACGCCGGTTACACGATCCTCGATCGGAACTGGCGTCGTGTGGGAATCGGCGAGATCGACGTGGTGGCTCGTCGTGGCGACGTGCTCGTGGTGTGCGAGGTCAAGACCCGTTCGACCGATCGTTACGGATCGCCGGCCCACGCGGTCACCCCGGCCAAACAGTCGCGGCTTCG
>JBEDFW010000141.1:0-3876 GCA_041174985.1 Actinomycetota bacterium
CTCGACCACCGAGGGCCTCGATCACTCGCTCGGTGTTCGATGCGTTCGGCACGACGTCGAATCGATCGGAGCCCGATCCGTCGGCGGGCAACCACCAGACGATGATGTCGTCGAGCACCGAGCCGTCGTCGTCGAGCAGATGTGTGTACTGCGATCGACCGGGGCCGATCTTGGCCAGGTCGTTGGTCAGAGCGTTCTGTAGCCGATCGAACGCTCCCGGTCCTTCGACTCGCACCGTGCCGAGGTGCGACACGTCGAAAACGGCGCAAGCGGTGCGACAGGCGCGATGTTCGGCGAGAGTTCCGCTCGGGTACTGCAATGGCATGTCCCAACCGCCGAACGGAACGAGTTTCGCATCGAGCACTCGATGCTCGTCGACGATGGGCGACGTGCGCATCGGCCCGTTCAGACCGCGCGACGTTCGAGCTCGGCCATCTCGGGGAAGAGGGCGACGATCTGCCCGTCGACCTGATCCTTGACCTGAGCCAGAGGCAGGAGGTTGAGCACTCCTTGTCCACGACGGACGACGTCGATCAATTCGTCACCGCGACACAGCACGACGCTCGATCCTTCGATGACCAGATGGGCCGAAGTGATGTCGTCGTCGACGTGTCGACGTACGTAATCGAAGACTTCACGTACCGATTCGAGACGCAATCCGGCGTCGAGCAGACTCTTCACCATGCGTAGTTCGAGCAGGTCTCGGTAGCTGTAATGGCGGCGCGACCCACTGCCTTTGGCGTCGACGAGTGAGGGACGCACGAGATCGGTGCGTGCCCAATAATCGAGTTGGCGATAGCTGATTCCCACGACGTCAGCGGCCTGGGTTCCCGAGAATGTGAGTGTCACGATGCCCTCGTCCGATCGATACGACGCCGCTCGCCGAAACGAGAGGCGGAGGGGCAGGGTACGGCGGTCGTGTCAGGACGTCAACCATCGTCGAAGGTGACGACGGGTGATCGCTCTCTCCCCTGCTCACGGACCGTGAGAGGTGAGGGTCAGGGCGCGAAGTCTTCGGGTTTGATGCTGTCGATGAAGTCGCGGAACTCGTCGACCAGTTCGTCGACTTCGGTACCGTCGCCGGCGTTGTCGTCGAACTGAGCGATACGACCCGCTCGATCGAGCACGGACTCGTCGCACTCGATCGGGCACCCGGCTCGGACGGCGATGGCGATGGCGTCGGACGGACGGGACGAGACCGACACCGACCCTTGGCGCGAGGTGAGATGGATCTCGGCGAAGAAGGTGCCCTCGTCGACGTCGGTGATCACGACTCGCGACGGGTCGCCGCCGAGCGCGCCGAGAAGGTCGAGGACGAGATCATGGGTGAGCGGGCGCGGAGGTGTGCGACCACCCATTCCGAGCTGGATGCTCGCCGCTTCGGGCTCGCCGATGTAGATCGGAAGAACGCGACGGTCGCCCTCGCGCTCGCGAAGGAACACGACGTGGACTCGCCCGGGCATCTCCAGGCGAACGCCGATCAGTTCCATGGCGATCATGGAGAGACAGTAGCCCGATTTTCGACGGGCGGTCAGCGCGACTCGGGACGCGGTTCGCGCAGGGTGCCGATGGCCCGTGCCACGAGAATCGCTCGCAGTCGTCCGCCGAGATCGGACAGTTCGTCGAGGAGCTCGTTGGCCTCTTGGCGCGCGTCGGGGGTCCGACGACGCAGGACGGGCAACACCCTCTGCTCGAGAAGACCGGCCTCACGCTCGGCCGCGGTCTTCCACGCCTTCAAGTGACGAATGTCGACCCCCGACCGCAGGAAACCGGCCGCGACCTCGGCCACCGCGAGGTCGTGCTCGTCGTAGCGGTCGGAGGGGCGGCGGGACTTGGCGTCGAGATTTCCGACCAGTCCGAACGACACGAGTTCGGTGAATTCGGATTCGTCGAGACCAGAGGCGTCGAGGATCTCGGCTCGTGTGTACGTGGCGGGACGGCCGATCGAATCGGAGGGGTCCGGTGGAGCCGGGCGACGCGGGGTCTTGTCGACGATGACGTCGGCCCGAGCCGCTCGACGACTCGGGTGTGTCGGTTGCGGAGGCGGCACCTCGTCGGGAACGGCATCGGGACGCTCCTGACCTTGCGGTGGTGTGTCGAGACGATCCTTGATGACGCGCAGCGGCAGGAAGTTCTCCCGCTGCTCGCGCAGGATGAACTTCAGACGTTCGACGTCGTCGTCGTAGAACTTGCGATAACCCGACGGCGTTCGTTCGGGGACGATCAGTCCTTGACTCTCGAGAAATCGGATCTTGGAGATCGTGATGTCGGGGAACTCCTCGAGGAGCAGTCCGAGGACTTCGCCGATCGAGAGATACGGACGTTCGGCTGTCGTGCGCTGATTCACCGGTCCACGCTCACGACATCTCGGGTGACGACAAGAACAACAGGCGGAACCGACCGATCAGGATCTCGTCACCCTGTTGGAGCACGACCGAGTCGACTCGGCGTTGGTTCACGTAGGTGCCGTTCAAGGAGCCGACGTCACGAAGAACGAACTCGTCGCCGTCGTGGCGGATCTCGGCGTGCCGACGTGACACCGAGATGTCGTCGAGGCTGATGTCGCTGTCGGGATGCCGTCCGAGTCGAGTCGCCTCGGCAGTCAGTACGAACCGCTCGCCGGCCTGTGGTCCGGAACGGACCATCAAGGTGGCCGTGCCGACACGGGTCGAGGTGCCAGCAGAGGTGGATCCGGGAACGGGCGCCTCGCCGAAGACCGGCTCGTGTGCCACTCGTGAAAGGACCTGGGTTCGATCGGAATCGACGACCGTTGCATCGCACGACGGACAGACGTTCGAGTCACTCGGCACGCGATCTCCGCAGGCCGGACAGAACACCGCACTCATCAGGAGCCGATCAGCTTCCGGTAGGCGTCGGGTGAGAGCAGTTGATCGAACGACGACCCGTCGGTCGCGATCTCGCAGAGCCAACCGTCCCCGTACGGATCGGTGTTGACGAGAGCCGGTTCGGAGTCGAGACGTTCGTTGACGAGTGCCACCGTTCCCGACACCGGTGCATAGATGTCGGAGACCGACTTGGTCGACTCCACCTCGCTGAACGACTCGCCGGCCGTCACTGACGTGCCAACCGACGGCGACTGGACGTAGACCACGTCACCGAGAGCGTCCTGTGCGTAATCGGTGATACCGATTCGGACTCGTTGACCGTCGACGCGAACCCATTCGTGGTCCGATGAGTACAAGAGGTCGTCGGGAACGCTCATGGTCGAATTCTAGTGCGTCGAGGCGTGTGCGTCAGCGAGCCAAACTGCGTCGGATGGTGGGAACGTACTGAATCGCCGTCACGTAACTGAGCACCAATCCGATCGGTCCGATGATCCAGGCCGCAACAGCGAAGGCGTCGTGAATACCGATCGCGCTCTCCCCCATGACGAAGCCGGGAAAGGTGAACATCAGGATGAAGGTCGCCCACTTCCCGAGGTACGTGACGTCGAATCGCTCCATGCCGGCGAAGACGGTGAGGAGGGCCACGGTTCCGCCGAAGAGAACTTCCCGCACCAGGACGAGGACGCAGAACCACAGCGGGGCCGAACCGTCGATCATGATGGCGACGATCGCCACGATGAAAAGGAGACGGTCGGCCGTCGGGTCGAAGATCTTGCCGAATTCGCTCACCTGGTCGAATCGACGAGCCACCCAGCCGTCGACCCAGTCGGTCGCTCCGAGTGCTCCGAGCAGCCAGGCCGCCCAGGCGCGGTCGTCACGACCGAGGAGCAGCCAGAGAAACAGGGGCAGACAGCACAGCCGGATCAGGGTGATGAAGTTCGGCCAGGTCCAGACGTTCCACTGTCGCGTTCCGTCGGCGGTCATCGAGTCGAGGTTAGTTCCGCGGCGAGAGGCTCCTCTCCCCCGCCGG
>JBEDFW010000142.1:0-5454 GCA_041174985.1 Actinomycetota bacterium
CGCTTCGCAGTAGCGCTCCACGGCGGGTCGGAACATCTCCCACGTACCGAACACGGTCGGCAACATGAGCCAGCAGCCGAGTCGTGCAGCGAGTTCGACGCTGTCGATGCTCACGCCGGCACCGACCCACATGGGAGGGCGCGGTTGCTGTGTGGGGCGCGGATGCACCGTCACCGAGTGCAGATCGGGTCGGAATCTTCCGGACCACGTGACGTTCTCCTCGGTCCAGAGACGGTGGATCAACTCGAGGCTCTCGGCGAAACGTTCCTTGGCGAGCGGTTCTTCCTGTCCGAATTCGGTGTAGACGTCGGGGAAGAGCGTGCCGCGACCGAAGCAGGGTTCGACGCGTCCGTTCGAGATCGCGTCGACGGTCGCATAGTCCTCGGCCACGCGCACTGGATCGAGATTGGCGGCCAGGGTCACCCCCGTGGACAAGCGAAGGCGCGACGTGCGTTCGGCGACGGCAGCGAGGACGACCTGCGGCGCCGACATGATGTAACGGCTGAAGTGGTGCTCACCGAAATGGATCGAATCGAAGCCGGCCGCCTCGGCCCACACCGCTTGGTCGATGAGATTGCGGTGTCGTTCGGCCGGTGTGCGCAGGACTCCGGTCACGGGATCGGTGATGAGATCACCGAGGGACAGCACGCCGGTTCGCACTCTGACACCTTAGGTGGCACTCAGGAGAGGAACGGGGGTCCGTCGAAACGGTCGAGCGTCGTGAACGACTCGACGGGCCGACGCGACAACTTCGTGAGTTGTTTCGTCGGTCGACCGAGGAAGATCGTCGCCGCCAACGCATGGTCGGTGGGCAAGCCGAGGAGCGGGCCGGTGACGGGCTCGACGCGCGACGCGAACGTGGTGATCACGCCGCCGAGTCCACGGTCTCGGGCGGCGAGCAGGATGTTCCAGCAGAACGGATACACCGACGCCCCGCCGGTCACGGTGGCCCGATCGAGGTCCTTGTCCATCATGGCGATGCGCGAGAGATCAGCGGCGATGGCGAGCACCACTGGAATGTGTTCGATGCTGTCGATGAGATCGTTGGGCACGTTTCCGGGCGCCGACGTGGAGCGAACCGTCGGCGCTGGTTCGACGACCGTGAACGGAGTGCGTCCGCCGGCGACGAGCGACGCGTATTCGTTCCAGACCGGCCGCATGGCATCGCCGAGCGCCCGGCGGGTCGCCGAATCGGCGACGACCGCGACTCGCCATGGTTGGCGGTTGCCACCACTCGGAGCGAATCGCGCGTCGTCGAGAATTGCGTGCAGAACTGAGGCGGGAACGGGTTCGTCGGTGAAACCGCGAATGGCGCCCGTCTGGCGGATGCCGTCGCGTAGCTCCATCAGCGTCCGCCGGCGACCTTGGCTCGGACGATGTTGAGAGCCGAACCGGCCTTGAACCATTCGACCTGCTCGTCGCTGAACGTGTGCACTGCTTCGAAGTCGATCGTCGTGCCGTCGGTCTTCACGATCTGACAACGTACGTTGCGACCGGGCACCGGCGGAAGGCCGAGCACGTTGATGCGATCGTTCTCGCCGATCTGTTCGTAGGTGGAGGGATCGGCGAAGGTGAGCGGAACGAGGCCCTGCTTCTTCAGGTTCGTCTCGTGGATGCGGGCGAACGAACGAGCAAAGATCACCACACCACCACGGAAACGTGGTTCCATGGCCGCGTGTTCGCGTGAGGAGCCTTCGCCGTAGTTGCGATCGCCGATCGCGCACCACGAGATGCCGGCCTCGCTGTAACGCTTGGCGATGTCGGGGTACGAGCGAGTTCCGCCGTCGGTGATGTCGAGTCCCTCGCCGACGGCGCCGGTGTAGGCGTTGACCGCGCCGATGAACAAGTTGCCCGAGATGTTCTCGAGGTGACCGCGATAGGTGAGCCACTTCCCGGCCGCCGAAATGTGGTCGGTGGTGCACTTGCCTTGCGCCTTCATGAGCACCGGGAGACCGAGATAGTCGCGACCGTTCCATGCGGGGAACGGTTCGAGCAGTTGCAAGCGCGTGCTCGAGGGGCTGACGACGACCTGCACCGAACTGCCATCGGCCGGCGGAGCCGTGAAGGTGTTGCTGCCCGGGTCGTAGCCGCGATTCGGAAGAACCTCGCCGACCGGCGGGTCGAGACGAACCTGCGTGCCATCGGGCGCCGTGATGGTGTCGGTCGTCGGATCGAAGTCGAGGCGTCCCGACAGCGCGATCGCCATGACCGTGTCGGGTGACGTCACGAAGCTGAGAGTGTTGGCCGATCCGTCGGCACGCTTGGGGAAGTTGCGGTTGAAGGAGTTGACGATGCTGTTGGGTTTGTCGGTGGCCGACGACGGACGCTCCCATTGGCCGATGCACGGACCACAGGCGTTGGCCAGAACAGTTGCTCCGATGGCCTCGAGGTCGGCCATGAGTCCGTCGCGCTCGATCGTGGCGCGGATTTGTTCGGATCCGGGGCTGATGAGGAGTTCACACTTGGCGCGCAGGCCCTTGGCAGCGGCCTGGCGGGCGATCGACGCGGCGCGAGTGATGTCTTCGTAGGACGAGTTGGTGCACGATCCGATGAGAGCGGCCGACACCTCGATCGGCCAGTCGTTGGCGCGAGCGGCTTCACCGACGGCGCTTCCGGCGCGATGCGCACGATCGGGGGAGTGCGGTCCGTTGATGAGGGGCTTCAGCTGATCGAGGTCGATCTCGACGATCTGGTCGTAGTGCGCCCCGTCGTCGGGACGAAGGTCGTCGACCACCTTGTCGGCGGCGTCGGCGATGGCTTCGCGTCCGGTGGCCTTCAGATACACCGACATGTTGTGGTCGTAACCGAAGACCGAACACGTGGCACCGATTTCGGCTCCCATGTTGCAGATCGTCGCTTTACCGGTGGCCGAGATCGTGTCGGCTCCGGGTCCGAAGTACTCGACGATCGCACCCGTGCCACCTTCGACGGTGAGCACCCGTGCCACTTCGAGGATGACGTCCTTGGGTGACGACCAGCCCGACAGAGTTCCGGTGAGCTTCACGCCGATGACCTTGGGCCACTTGACGTTGAAGGGGAATCCGGTCATCACGTCGACCGCATCGGCACCACCGACACCGATGGCCACCATGCCGAGTCCGCCGGCGTTGGGCGTGTGGCTGTCGGTGCCGATCATCATTCCGCCCGGGAAGGCGTAGTTCTCGAGCACCACTTGGTGGATGATTCCGCTGCCCGGGCCCCAGAAACCGATGCCGTACTTGGCCGACACCGTGCGCAAGAAGTCGTACACCTCGCGGTTGTCGTCGATCGCGACGCCGAGATCGATCTTGGCGCCGACCTTGGCGAGGATCAGGTGATCACAGTGCACCGTCGACGGAACGGCGGTGGTGGGCAAACCGGCCGTCATGAACTGAAGAAGGGCCATCTGGGCGGTGGCGTCCTGCATGGCGACGCGATCCGGATTGAAGTCGGCGTAACTTCCGCCGCGCTCCATCTCCTGCGTCGCCGGATCGACGAGGTGATTGACGAGGATCTTCTCGGCCAGGGTCAGCGGTCGGCCGAGGCGCTTTCGACCGAGCGCAACACGCTCGGGGAGGGTTGCGTAGACCTTGTTCACGAGTTCGATGGGGGTTCCGGCGGTCGCGATGCTCATAGAGACAAGTATAATACAAGTGTGCGGGAGATCAGGTACCGAGCCATCGCCGAGGAGATCCGTCGGCGGGTCGGCACCGGCGATTACGCCCCGGGTCGAGTCCTGCCCTCCGAATCGGAATTGGTGGCCGAATTCGACGCCAGTCGCGTGACCATCCGTCGGGCCCTCGAGTCGTTACGCGACGAGGGTTTGCTCGATGCTCGCCAAGGTTTCGGCTGGTTCGTCGCCACCGAGCCGTTGCGTCAGAGCCTCGGGCGTCTGGCCACCATCGAGTCGCAATTGGCGGCCGGCGGAATTCGTCCCGAACGTCGCGTGCTCGAGTTCGCTTTCGAACGTGCGACCAAACGGGTGAGGTCGGTGCTCGGCGCCGAGCAGGTCTTGCGCGTCAAGCGTCTCAATCTGGCCGATGGAGAACCGTTCGCAGTGGTCACGGTGTGGTGTCGTGCCGATCTCGGTCAGAACCTGTCGCGTGCCGATGTCGAACGCTCGCCCTTCTACGAGTTGCTCGACGTCCCGCTCAAAGGCGCCGTGCAGACGATCGGTGCCGACGCGGCGTCGAGTGCCGATGCCGAATTGCTCGGCGTTCCGGTCGGTTCACCCGTTCTGCGTTGCACGCGGACCACGACCGATGTGGACGGCCGCCCGGTTCTGTTGTCCGAGCACGTGTTCGCCGCTCATCGCACCGAGTTCGTGGTCGATCTCCCTTCGGCCGAGCCGTCGATGGCTCCATCGGGGCTACGCCTGGTCGAGTGAGTCGGTCGCAGACCGGAGTCGGTCCCGACCAACAACTAGCCTCGACTCCACATGGGCGGGGCCAGATCGGATCTTGACGAGCGGCCGAACGCTCCCGTCGTCGCCACGACTCTCGGGCACGTCCCGGGGCTCGACGGAATCCGTGGTGTCGCCGTCATCATCGTCCTGCTGTACCACCACAGCATCACCTGGATCACGGGTGGCGAGCTCACCGTGTCGATGTTCTTCACGTTGTCGGGGTTTCTCATCACCCGTCTGCTCGTGGCCGAGTGGGGTCGCAACGGAACGATCTCGTTGCGTTCTTTCTACGAGCGCCGAGTTCGCCGACTGTTCCCGGCCTCTTTCGTCGTGCTGTTCCTCGTGGCCGCGCTCTGGACGCTCTTCCCCGGATCGGGTCGCCGCTTCGCGTCCTGGGAGTGGCTGAGCGGTCTCTTCTATTTCGAGAACGTCTATCTGCAGTCGGCCGGTAAGGACTACGGCGGGTTGTTCGGACTCGGCAATCCGCTTCAGCACCTCTGGAGCCTGTCGCTCGAGGAGCAGGTGTACTTGGTCTTCCCGGTCCTCGTGTTGTTGATGGTGCGGCGACGTCACAGCACGCGAGCTGTCTGGCGTCTCTTCGTGGTTCTGAGTGTTCTCGCCGCGATCGGATTCGCGCTCGGTGGCTTCTACACGACTCACCGACCGCTGTGGGATCGAGCACCCGGCCTCGCGGCGCGGTGTGACGGGTCGTCGTGCGCCTATTACGCCACCGAGGTTCGCGTGGCCGAATTCCTGCTCGGTGCGGCGTTCGCCGTGTTGTGGTCGGTCTGGAAAGCCACGCCCTCCATCGTCGCCACTCTCAAACGTCCGGTCTTCGTCGCGTTGTCATGGCCTCTCCTCGTCTTTTCGTACCTGGTCTGGTGGAAGCTCGGCTGGCGCAACGAGTACGCCGACGACTTCTTCCCGTGGGGTGTCCTGTTCAACGGTGGGCTGACCCTTCTGCTGATCACCTATTCGATCGCCGATGTGGGTATGACGCGATTGTTGGCGTTCAAACCGATCGTCTGGCTCGGGCACACCACGTACACGATCTATCTGGTGCACTGGCC
>JBEDFW010000143.1:0-4029 GCA_041174985.1 Actinomycetota bacterium
ACGGCATCGGCGGACGATTGATTCCGCCGCGCACTTCGATCTCGGCGCCGGGCAGAACCGGCGACAACTTCGAGAAGAGATCGGTGACGCGATGCCCCTCGGGGATCTCGGCGACTCGGCAGTCGACCAGCACCCGTGCCTCGGCCGGAACCACGTTGTCGGCCGTTCCCGACGACGCGACCGTCGGTGTCACGGTCGTGCCACGCTCCGCATCGCCGAACTCGGAGATCTTCAGCACTTGATGCGACGCCTCGACCAGAGAGTTGATGCCCTTCTCGGGTTCGAGGCCGGCGTGCGCCGCCCGACCACGAATCAGCACTTCGAAGGTTCCCGTTCCCTTGCGAGCCGTCTTGAAGGCACCTCCGTCGGCGCTCGGCTCAAAGACCAACACCGTGCCGCAGGCCAATGCTCGCTCGACGATCAATTCGCGCGACGCACCCGAACCGATCTCCTCGTCGGCCGTGATGAGAATTTCGATTCCCGATCGATCGGCGAGTCCGGCCACACCGTGGATCGCCTGAACGATTCCACCTTTCATGTCGAACACGCCCGGTCCGGTCGCTCGACCGTCGCTCACCGTGAACGGTCGCGCCGCGAGCGCACCGAGTGGGAACACCGTGTCGTGATGTCCCACGAGCAGAATGCGCGGAGTTCCGCCCCCCGACCACCACACGTGGGGGCCGTTCGCCGATTCGACGATTCGTGGATCGGATCCGAGTCTCTCCCGCATGATCGCCGCGACGGCGTCCGCACTGATTCGCAGCGCCGACAGGTCACGTGACGGTGATTCGATCTCGACGAGACGTCGCAGATCGCCGACCATCGCGTCGAGGTCGGGTGTCACCACGGTCGTCACGCCTCCATTCTGACCGATGTGGGGTCGTAGAGTCGCCCTCATTGGCGGCTTCGATCGCCCAGGAGGATTCGTATGTTCCGCTCTCGACGTCTGGCCCCGGCAGTTCTCGTCTTCGCGCTCGTCCTCGCGTCGTGCGGAGGCGACGACGGAAGCGAATCAGCCGACGTCGTGTCGAGCACGACGACCGCCCCGACCACGACGATCGTCGACGTCGCTCCGGCCGCCTTCGTCGCCACTCCGGGAGTTCGCCAGATCACCGTCACCGGTGCCGAGCCCGGTGCCGAACTCGCCGTGACGTCGATCGACGGCGACGTGGTCGGCACGGGTCTCGTCGACGACAACGGTGCTCTGCTCTTTCGACGAGTCGAGCCCGGCGACTACCGAGTGACGAGCGCCGACGGAACCGAAGCCACGCCGTCGATCACGGTCTACGGCGCCGATGCCGTGCCCGATCAGAACTTCTACGACGACCAGGACATCGCAGCCGGCTTCGGTTACGTCGAAATGCGAGACGGCACCCTTCTCTCCGCCAACGTGATGTTGCCGGGGCCGATCGAGAGCGGTCCGTACCCGACGGTCGTCGAATACTCCGGGTACTCCCCGAGCGATCCGGCCAACACGACTTTCGGTCTCCTCTTCAACGCTCTCGGCTACGCCTACGTGGGCGTCAACATGCGCGGTACGGGTTGCTCCGGCGGGAGTTACCGATTCTTCGAGGAAGCACAACTCGTCGACGGCTACGACGCCATCGAAGCGATCGCCGCTCAGGACTGGGTGCTCGACAACCAGGTCGGCATGGTCGGGATCAGCTATCCCGGCATCAGCCAGTTGTTCGTCGCCTCGACACGACCGCCGAGCCTGGTGGCCGTCACACCGATCTCCGTGCTCGACGACAGTTACCGATCGACTCTCTATCCCGGCGGCATCCTCAATACCGGATTCGCCGTGTCGTGGACCGAGGAGCGGATGAGAGAGGCCGAGCCCTACGGCCAGGCTTGGACGAAGAAACAGGCCGACGAGGGCGACACGATCTGCGCCGACAATCAGTCGTTGCGTCTCCAGAATCCCGATCTGACCGGAGAGATCGACGCCAACCCCTTCTACGTCGCCGACATCGGTGACGAGATCAATCCGTCTCTGTTCGCACCGCGCATCGAAGTCCCGGTGTTCATGGCCGGCGCTTGGCAGGACGAACAAACGGGTGGCCACTTCCCCGCGATGATCGACGACTTCACATCGGCTCCGCATCTCTACGTGACGATGGTGAACGGACTGCACACCGAATCGTTGAGTCCCTCGGTGTTCCCGCGCATGGCCGAATTCCTGAGCCTCTACGTGGCCAAGAAAGTTCCCGACCTCTCGGCTCTTCCGCTCATCGCCGGGCCTCTCGGAGGAGGAATCTTCGGAACGGTGGCTCCGATCGACGCGACCAATCGTTTCGCCGGACTCACGTACGAGGAAGCTCTTGCTGCATTCGAAGCCGAGGATCCGATCCTCGTGTTGTTCGAACAAGGTGCAGCCGACGGACAGGTTCCTTCGAGTCCGGTCGCACGCTGGTCGGCCACGTTCGACACGTGGCCGGTCGCCTCGGCCGCTCCGATTCGTTACGCCTTGGGTGACGGCGGTCGTCTCGGAGTCGGTCTTGCCACGAGTGGCGAGACCACCTACACCGCCGATCCGTCGGCGGTCCCGGACACCTTCTACGAAGGTTCGGGATCGGGCATCTGGCGAGCCGACGTGGCGTACGACTGGGTTCGCAATCCTGACGGCACCGCGGCGGTCTTCACGTCCGAGCCCTTCACCGACGACGTCGTGATTCTCGGACCCGGCTCAGCCGATCTGTGGATCACGAGTTCGGCCGTCGACACCGATCTCGAGGTGACGATCAGCGAGATCCGACCCGACGGATCCGAGGTCTACGTGCAGAGTGGTTGGCTGCGAGCGAGTCATCGCGCGTTGGACGAGGCCGTTTCCACCGAACTCACACCTCGCCACACGCATCGCGCCGAGGACGCCGCCGAACTCGTGCCCGGCGAGATCACTGCCGTGCGCGTCGACATCTTCCCCGTCGCTCACCCCGTTCGCACGGGGTCGCGACTGCGCATCACCATCGATGCTCCGGGTGGCAACCGGGGAGTGTGGACGTTCCGCACGATCAGCGGAGGCGAGACCGTGTCGATCGTTCACGACGCCGACCATCCGTCGGCGATCGTGCTGCCGATCGTGACCGATCTCGACGTTCCGCGGGGCGTTCCGGCATGCGGAGCGTTACGCGGCCAACCCTGCCGTCCGTCGTGACCGACGGATCGAGTCACTGAACGTCGACGTCACTCGACGATCGCTTCCAGGCTGACGATCACCACTCCGGTCGATCGTTCCTCGACGAGATAGGTCCGCGCCTCTTCGGCCACGAACTCGAATGCGACGGCCGTTCCCGACAGGACTCGATCCTCGTGCGGAAGGTAGAAGTCCCGTGATTCGTCGGACGTGAGGACGATACGAACGGGTGATCCGACGACGGTCGACGCGAACACCGGGGCGTCGTTCTCCACGTCGACTTCGAGATACACCGACTCGGTCGCCGCGGTTCCACTTTCCGGGATCACCTTCTCGGCCGTGCTGGACGGCGGTGCCGTCGCCGGCGGATCGGTCGGCGAAGCGATCGCACTCTCGATCGACGTGGTGGAGGGAGGCACCTGAGTCGCGGACCGGCCTCCACACGATGCGACGACGACCAGCGAACCCACGAGAACTACACGAGTCATCGGACGACGGAAGAACACGATGCCATCGTCGCACGTCGGCTCCCAAGAGCGGAAGCACCTCGAACGTCGACGACCTGCTAGAACCATCCACATGAAGCGAACTCTGCTGGTCACCGTGTCCGTTGCATCGATGTCCCTGCTCACCGCCTGTGGTGGTGGCGGAGGCTCGAGCCTCCCCGAGGAATGCAAGAAGAATTCGCCGTTACAGATCACGAGCCCGGGACTCGATGCGTTGAACGGAGAATTCACGCCGAAGGACACCACGATCTTCCAGGCCAAGATCGTCCCGGGTGCCGAACTCTTCGAAGCGACGCCGGAAGAACTCGCCGAGATCGAATCCCAGTCGATTGGTACGGCCTACGCCGTTGTCGTGGCCGACTTCCCGGTCAAGGAGAATCAGATCATCGG
>JBEDFW010000144.1:0-4820 GCA_041174985.1 Actinomycetota bacterium
TGGCCTGAACGTCGGACTCCTTGGCGAGGTGAGTGATGAACACGAGGCGAGCCTCGTTGCCGATGCCCTCTTGCTCGGCGGCGCGAATGCTCACACCGTGACGGGCGAAGGTGCCGGTGACTGCGTGCAGCACGCCTGGCTTGTCGGCCACCTCGAGCGACAACAGGTATTCGGAGCTCGTCTCGTCGATCGGGAGCATGTTGGCCTTGCCGAACGAGCCAATCGTGCCGTGCGAACCCTTGGAGAGATTGACGGCTGCGTCGATCACGTCACCGAGAACTGCGCTGGCGGTGGGGAAACCACCGGCACCGCGCCCGTAGAACATGAGCGATCCGACCGCGCCACCCTCGACGAACACGGCGTTGTAGCTGTCGCGCACGCTGGCCAGCGGGTGATGCAGGGGCACCATGGCCGGATGCACGCGCACCGCCACGCTTCCGGTGGCGGCATCGCGCTCAGCGATACCGAGCAACTTCACGACGTAGCCCAGACGACGCGCCACTGCGATGTCGGCGGCACTGATGCGACTGATGCCTTCGTGATACACGTCGCCGGCCACGACCTTGGCGCCGAACGCGATACTCGCGATGATCGCCGCCTTGGCCCCGGCGTCGAAACCTTCGACGTCAGCCGTTGGGTCACGCTCGGCGTAGCCAAGGCGCTGGGCCTCGGTGAGGGCAGCTCCGTAGTCGGCGCCTTCTTCGGTCATCTTGGTGAGGATGAAGTTGGTGGTGCCGTTGATGATGCCCATCACCCGATTGATCGGCTCGCCGCGCAGACTTTCGCGCAGCACGCGAATGACTGGGATGCCACCGGCGACGGCGGCTTCGAACAAGAGGTCGACTCCGCACTGATCGGCCTTGCCGAAGAGTTCGGTACCCACGTTGGCGAGGAGTTCTTTGTTGGCCGTGACGACCGGCTTGCCCGCCGAGAGCGCCGAGGTGATGAGTTCACGAGCCGGCTCGATGCCGCCGATCACTTCGACGACCAGATCGATGTTCGGGTCGGCGACCACGGCGTGTGCGTCACGAGTGAGAATGCCTTCGGGAAGCGTGACCTCGCGGTCGCGCGACATGTTGCGCACGGCCACCTTGTCGACGCGCAGACGAACGCCGGTGCGCGCCTCGATGTCGTCGGCCTGCTGGGCGACGAGCTTCACGAACGCGGCACCCACGTTGCCGCAACCGAGTACGCCCACGCGGACGAGTCGCTTCTGATCAGCCTGTGAAGTCACGCCTGGCAGGCTACGGCAGATCGAGGCGGACCAGGTCGTCCATTGTTTCCCGGCGCACCACGAGCCGGGCTCGCCCATCGGCCACGAACACGACGGCCGGACGCGGCACCTTGTTGTAGTTGCTCGCCATCGAATGGCCGTACGCACCGGTGACCGGAGTGGCGACGAGGTCGCCCACCTTCACACCCGACGGAAGGGCCGCGTCGAAGATCAGCACGTCACCGCTCTCGCAGTGTTTGCCCACCAGTCGCGCGCTGTCGGGACGATCGGCCGCCACGTCGGACACACGGAACGCTTCGTAACCACTGCTGTAGAGAACCGGGCGCGGATTGTCACTCATGCCTCCGTCGACCGCCACGTAGCGCCGGATTCCGGGAACGTCCTTCACCGTGCCCACGCGATACACCGTGATCGCGGCCGAGGCGACGATCGAGCGACCGGGTTCGACCATCACCTTGGCATCGAGACCGAGCGCAGCACACGCATCGAGGAGCACGCTCCCCCACGACGCGATCGTGGGTGCTTCTTCGTCGAGGGTGTACGCCACACCGAGTCCGCCACCGAGTGTGAGTTCGGGGAGACCGTAGGGCTTGGCGAAGCGAGCCATCACTTCGGCAGCTCGAGCGAAACTGTCGACAGCGAAGACGTTCGATCCGATGTGACAGTGGAAACCCACCAATTCGGCACACCCGGTTTGCTTCACACGTTCGGCGGCCCGTGCGGCGTCACCGTTACCGAGATTGAAACCGAACTTGGAATCGTCTTGACCCGTGGCGATGTATTCGTGAGTGTGCGCCTGCACACCAGGAGTGACACGGATCTGCACACGCGGAACCGGAAGCCCGCGACGACGCAGTTCGACGAGTCGATCGATCTCGTCGAAACTGTCGATGACGACGTGACGCACACCGGGGCGGGCTCCACCTTCGGCCGTGAGAGCGCCCTCGAGTTCGGTGAGGCTCTTGTTGTTGCCGTGGAAAACGAGACGATCGCCGGGCACTCCGGCGTGTCGCGCCACGAACATCTCGCCGCCGGTGGCGACATCGATGAGGAGACCCTCGTCGTGCACCAATCGAGCCATCGCCGTGCAGAGGAACGCCTTCGACGCGTAGATCACTCGGTCGGGGCCGAACGCCTTGACGGCCTCACGACAGCGGGACCGCAGGTGGTTCTCGTCGTAGACGAAGAGCGGAGTGCCGAATTCCTCGGCCACTCGATCGATTCGACAACCCGAGATCGACAGCGAACCATCGGTCTCGATGGCCGCACCATCGGGTAGAAGTCGCATCGGAACGCGCGGAGCCATCACATCTGCTCCGGTGCATCGATACCGAGCAGGGCCAGACCGCACTCCATGACCCGAGCCGTGACGTCGCACATCACGAGCCGTGACGTGCGGGTGGGTTCGTCGGCCTTGAGAACCGGACAGTGCTCGTAGAACGACGTGAAGGCCGTGGCCAGGTCGTACAGATAGGTGCAGAGACGATGCGGGCTGAACTTCTCGAGTGTGTCGGCCACCGCCGAGTCGAATCCGAGCACGGCGAGAGCGAGGGCTCGCTCCTGCGGTTCGACGACGGCCGGAGTGGTGCCACGCAACGACGCTCGCTCGACTCCGGCGCGTCGGAAGATGCTGCAGATGCGAGCGTGTGCGTACTGCAGATACGGCGCGGTGTTTCCGTCGAACGACAGCATGCGATCCCAGTCGAACACGTAGTCGCGCACCCGATCGGTCGACAGATCGGCGTACTTGACCGCACCGATGCCCACCTGACGGGCGATGGCCAAACGCTCTTCGACCGCTAGTTCGGGATTCTTCTCGGCAACCGCCGCCTCGGCGCGAACGAGAGCCTCGTCGAGCAAGTCGATGAACTTCAGCGGTTCACCGCTGCGACTCTTCAACATCTTGCGATCGGCACCGAGCACCGAGCCGAACGACACGTGCACGGCCTCGGCTGGTTCACGGAGCCAACCGGCCATCCGAGCCACGTCGTACACCATCGACAAGTGCTGAGCCTGTGGTGCACCGACGACATAGAGCAACAGATCGGCGTGGAGACGCTCGATGCGGTCGATCACACACGCCAGATCGCTGGTGGCGTAGTTGAAACCGCCCGTTCCCTTCTGCACGATGAGCGGCAGCGGATCGCCGTCACGATTGGTGTAACCGGGCGGGAAGACCACATCGGCACCGTCGGATTGCTGTAGCAAACCGAGCGCATCGAGACGGGTGATCACTTGCGGCAGTAGATCGTTGTAGGCACTCTCACCCATCAGGTCGTCGTCGGTGAGGAGAACTCCGAGCCGCTCGTACACCGCGTTGAAATGCTTGGTCGAGAGTGCGACGAGGAGCTTCCACAGTCGACGCGTCTCGGCATCACCGCTCTGCAGCATCACGACGCGAGCGCGGGAACGCTCCTTGAACGAATCATCAGCGTCGAACTTGGCACGAGCCTGCTTGTAGAAGCCGTCGAGATCGCCGAGCGAAAGATGATCGGCCGCCTCGGTCTCGCCGAGGTCGAGCAGATGCTCGATGAGCATGCCGAACGGTGTCCCCCAGTCGCCGATGTGGTTCTCGCGGATCACCTCGTGGCCCACGAACTCGAGCATGCGCACGAGTGCGTCACCGATCACGGTGGTGCGCAGGTGTCCGACGTGCATCTCTTTGGCCACGTTGGGTGCCGAGTAGTCGACCACGACTCGGCGAGCGGGAGACGCGCTGCGCACACCGAGACGCTCGTCGGACGCGACCGCAGCGATTTCGTCGGCCAAGAAATCGTCGTGCACGACGATGTTGAGAAACCCGGGACCGGCGACTTCGAGCGTGGCGCGGATGTCGGGGCGCGTGAGAGCCTCGGCGAGCACCGCTTCGGCGACGTCCCGAGGCGGTCGACCCAACTCTTTGGCCAGGGCCAGAGCGCCGTTGGCCTGCGCGTCGGCCCGATCGGACGGACGCACGACCGGATCGACTCCGGGTCGTCCGGCGACCGCCTCGAACGCCGGCTGCAAGCGAGCCGCGAGAGTGACGAGGGGGTCAGCCATGGTTCTCCATTGTGGCCTCGTCGCTACAGATCAGCGGGGCTCTTTGGCGATTCGTCGCTCGATTCGCGCCCCCGAGGGTCGTCACCCACGGCAGGTAGGGTTGGAGCAGTTGCCCACGTAGCTCAGTGGATAGAGCGTCTGCCTCCGGAGCAGAAGGTCGTAGGTCCGATTCCTACCGTGGGCGCCATCACCGGTGTTCTGGGTCCACAAGTTGTCACTTTTTCGACGAGTTCTAGACCCAGAACGCCAGGGCGTCGTGGTCGATCACGGAAGGGTCGACGTGCCACCCGGGCGAGGCAACGTGCTCGTTGCACCTGCGGGCTTCTTGGTCGTCGGAGGCGCTGACGACGTCGTCTTGGCCGTCGTGGTGGTCGTCGCCGCTTCGGTCGTGGTCGTCACAGTCGTCGGAGGTGAGGTCCGGGTCGGGGTCTTGCTCGTGGTGTCGGGGGCCGAAGAGTCCGACTGCTCGTCCTTGTCGGCTTCGTCCTCGACATCGTCTTCTTCGTCTTCGGCGTCGGTCGAATCGGGTGAGGACGAATCCGTCGTG
>JBEDFW010000145.1:0-10883 GCA_041174985.1 Actinomycetota bacterium
GATCCACTGTTGGTTCTCGAAGACGATCATGCTCGCCGGGCTGTACACGGCCCGTAGGTCGAGTTGCTCGCGGATCGCCGCCACGAGTCCCTCGGCCACGGGTAGCGGAGCGTCGGTCGTCGATCGGACTCGATCCACGACCGGAACCACCACGTAGCGAATTCCGTAGGGTGCCATCAGCCGTCCGGCGCGCGCGGTCGAACGTGCCGCCATCGCGTCGAGCACCTCACCGAAAACTCGTTCCTCGACCGAACCGGTCGACAGCCACGTCTCGTCGAGATCGAATCGACCGGTACTCACGATCGAATACGCGATGCCATCGTCGAAGAAGCGATCGGAACCCGGCACCAGTTCCGGGTCACCGATCACGAGAACTCGGTAGTCGCCGTCGACCACCGGATCGACCAGTAGATCGTCGAGTTGGGCGACGAAAGTGGTGGACGGTTGCTCCCAACGGCCATCGACCGCCACCGCCGCAACCGGCACCACACCCACGACGAGTCCGGCGAGGGCGAGCACGGCCAACGGCTGGCGAACTCCGAAACGTCCGCCGCGCACGTCGAGATGGAACGATGCGAACAACGTTCCCGCACCGAGCGCGAGACCGAAGCCGACGGGGGCCAACAACACACCCACTTCGGGAAGCCACGAGGCTCCGCCGTCTCCGGCCAGAGCGGCGAGCAAGAACACCAGCGAAACGGCCACGGCCGAGAACGCTCCGACCAATCGGGTCGAACGAGCGACGAGAAGACCGACGATCATCGCTCCGTAGACGACGAGGATGAGTCCGCTCAGGGCCGCTGGCCCCACGTCGAATCTCAGGAGACTCCACACACCGCGATCACCGGTCGCTCGTTCGGGAGAACCGACGATCGCGATCCAGCCGTCGCTGTCGAGGAAGCGCAACGACCACGGCAGGTGCAAGACGATGGTTCCGGTGAACGAGACCAGAACGGCAGCGGCGGCGGCGCCCGTGCGACGCCACGGATCGCCGGCGATCGCACCGGCCACCGCGATCACGAGCACGGCGACCAGCGACACGAGT
Organism: Actinomycetota bacterium; assembly: GCA_041174985.1. GTDB lineage: Bacteria > Actinomycetota > Acidimicrobiia > Acidimicrobiales > Ilumatobacteraceae > Casp-actino8. The sequence continues at coordinate 1,046 of JBEDFW010000145.1, forward strand.
GCCGCGGCCGGACTGAAGGCAGCGGCCACGGCGATCGAAAGCGTCAGACGAGCAACATGTGTGAGTCGACTCTCGATCGACACGAGCGTTTCGTCGGCCGCCCGACGAGCGAACAGAACCGCCCAGGGCACCGTTGCGTATGCGACGAGGACTGCCATTCGACCCGACGCGAGAGCGGCGTACGGCAACGGGACCGCGGCATACACGACCGTGGCCACCAATCCGGCGCGACCCGGGACGAGACGACGTACACCGATCCATCCGACGAGCAACGAAGCGAGAACACCGGCCGTCTGCAACAGACCCATCTGTGCGAAGGTCACCAGACCGGCAAGGGCGACCAACAACGAACCGGTCGGTTGCGCCGTGGTTTCACCCAGTCCACGATCCCACCATCCCGACAGATACGAGCGCACGGAGTCGAGAGGCGAGTCCGGGAACGGAAGGATCTCGCCGATCGGTCGGATTCCGTCCGTCAACACCTGGCGTCCTCCGGCGAGGAGCAGTAGGACCAGGATCGACCACACGGCGATCGCCAGCGGCGAACGATCGCGTTCGGTCGAGGACGAGCGAGCACGTCCGCGGGTTCGTTCGCGACGGAAACGATTCCATCGAACACTTCCGCGTACTTGAAGATCGGCCACCTCTCGATCGGGCACGACTCGCAGGGCGGCGATGCGACGTCGACGCAGAGCGATGCGACCGGCACCGGTGACGAGCGAGAACGGGGCGGTGAAGCGCGCGAGGGCCACGCTCGGTCGGCCGCGTACGAGCGCGACCACCGCCGTCGCCACCGCGAGAACCACGAGCAGAGGAACAGTGGTCACGAGTCGGCCGCCCCCGCTCGACGCGATGACGGTCGCCAGACGCTGACGCTCCCGTTCGGCCTCACTGACCGATCCGACCAGACGGTCGTTGGCGTCGTCCCGATGACGACCGACCGCCGCTGGCACCACGACGACGCGCGCTCCGGCGATGTGGGCTCGCCAGCAGAGCTCGAGGGCCGATCCGAGATGACGCTGACTCGACTCGAATCCGTCCAAGCGTCGGAACAGATCGGCTCGCACGAGGAGACAAGCCGCCGACAGCGCGAATTTGTCTCCGGTCGCGTCGTGTTGCTCCTGATCGAGTTCGTCGGGCTCGAGACCGTCGTCGAGTTCACCGAATCGATCGGCGTCGAAACCGACCGACGACAGCAACGAGGGCTGATCCCAACGCACCAACTTCGGTCCGAGCACACCAGCATTGGAGCGGTACATCTCCTCGACCATCTGGCGCACGGCATCGGGAGCCAGCGCCACGTCGTCACTCATGAGCAAGAAGAGTCCGCCATCGCCTTCCACCAGGCGGAGAACGTGATTGGCCGCCCGTGCGAAACCCACGTCCCCGACTCCGCGCACGTGTGCTCCGGGCAGGATCGTCTCGACGGTCCGGCGGTGAGCGGCGAGCACGTCGTCGTCGGACGACGTCACGAGGACGACGACCTGCAGGGACGGGTAATCCTGGGCCGCCAGACGCTCGATGACCTCGGCGAGGTCGGGACTGGCCGGAGCGGTGACCACGGCAGCGACGACCCCCGGGGCCGCCCCACCCGGTCGATCCAACGATGCCCCAGAGGGGGTGGAGGGTGAGACCACGATGGGCGAAGGCTACCCGTCGGACCTGGCCCGATCAGGTCGCTCCCCCGATCGGAACCCCGGTCATCGCTAGCGTGGGGACTCCGACCTGGAACGTTGCGGGTCCCATCCGACCGCAGCCCCCACCGGGATCTCCTCTCATGAGCGCCACCCCACGATGACCACTTCCGACGCGGAGTCCCGCACCCCACTTCCCGAAGGCACCATGGCCGTCGGCGTCGGCCTCATCATCGCCGGGCTCTCGAGTTATCTGTTCTTCAAGGTCGGCCAGGAAGCCTTGGGCAAGGACGACTTCAAGCCCATCGTCGCCCTGTGGTTCGCCACCTTCGTCGTGGCACCCGGGTTCTTCCTGCCACTCGAACAAGAAATGGGTCGAGCGCTCGCCCACCGGCGCGCCCTCGGCATCGGCGGTCGTCCGATCGTGGCGCGCGTCGTTCCACTCGGCGTCGCCATCGCCGCCGTCGTGGTGGCGATCATGGCCGGATTCAGTTCCCTCGCCACCCGCGAATTCTTCGAGGGATACGGACTCGTCACGGCGTCGCTCATCATCGCTTTCATGGCCTACGCACCGGCCCATCTCGCCCGCGGAATCTGCTCGGGTCAGGCGCGTTTCTCGTCGTACGGCATCGTGATGGGGGCCGACGGATTCGTGCGCGTGGTCGGAGCCGTCATCTTGTGGCAGATGGGAGTCGACAACGTCGGAGCCTTCGCGCTGCTCGTCGCTCTGTCTCCCTTGACCGGAGTCGTGTACGTGTGGGTGCGCGGCCGACTGACGACCGACGTCGGACCCGAAGCGCCCTGGAGCGAAGTCACCCCGAATCTTGGATGGCTCCTCATGGGTTCCCTGATGGGTGCTGGTCTCGTGAACGCCGGTCCGATCGCCGTCGACATCCTGGCCCGATCCGACGAAGCCGAGCGGGTGACGCGCTTCGGCAACGGAGTTCTCCTCGCGCGCATTCCACTCTTCTTGTTCCAAGCCGTACAAGCCGCTCTGCTACCACGACTCGCGCGCCTTGCCGCCCAGAACGACCTGGCCGAGTTCCGTAACGGCTTTCGTCGACTGCTCGTCGTCGTCATCGGCGTCGGAGCGATCGGTACCGGGGGATCCTTCCTCGTCGGACCACCGGTTCTCGACCTCGTGTACGACGGGGGCCTCGACCGACGCACGCTGACCCTGCTCGCTCTCGGCAGTTCGATCTACATGGTGGCTCTCGCCACGGCCCAAGCCGTCATCGCCCTCCACGGGCACGCGATCGTCGGAGTGGGCTGGTTGGTGTCGATGGCGGTGTTCGTCGTCACGACGGCCGTGGCCGCCGACGATCTCTATCTGCGCGTCGAGATCGGACTGATGGCCAGTTCGGTGTGCGGTCTCGTGATCTTCGCCATCGCTCTGCGGCGTCGACTGGTGGCCGGGTTCGCTCCCGATCCGAGTTCGGCCCTCGAAGCCTTCACCGATCACCCACTCGAGGGCTGAGGTCCTCGAATCGATCGGACCCGTCGAGTCCGATCGGTGAGGTCAGGACGGAACGGGTCGTCCCGCTCGGGCGGCTTCACGCTTCAAGTCGTGAGCCACCATCATCTTCACCAATTCCGGGAAAGTGACCTCGGGTTCCCAACCCAACTTCTCACGGGCCTTGCTGGCGTCGCCGATCAGCAGATCGACCTCGGCCGGTCGGAAGAACTTCGGATCCTGTCTCACGTATTTCTTCCAGTCGTCGATTCCGACTTCGGCGAACGCGAGTTGCACCAATTCTTCGATCGTGTGGGTCTCGCCCGTGGCGATGACGTAGTCGTCGGGTTCGGGCTGCTGCAACATGAGCCACATGGCCTTCACGTAGTCGCCGGCGTATCCCCAGTCGCGCTTGGCGTCAAGGTTGCCCATGACGAGTTCGTCCTGCAATCCGAGTTTGATGCGAGCCGCCGCATTGGTGACTTTTCGGGTGACGAATTCGACGCCACGTCGCGGACCTTCGTGATTGAACAGAATTCCGGAACAGGCGTAGAGACCGTAACTCTCGCGGTAGTTGACCGTGATGTGATGTCCGAACACCTTGGCGCATCCATAAGGAGAACGGGGGTGGAACGGTGTGCGTTCGGACTGCGGAATCTCGCGGACCTTGCCGAACATCTCCGACGACGAAGCCTGGTAGAAGCGGATCGGATTGTTCTCGGCGCCGCCGACCATGCGTACTGCTTCGAGCATGCGCAACACGCCGGTTCCGGTGAGATTGGACGTGAGTTCGGCCTGGTTCCAGGACAGAGCCACGAACGAGATGGCCGCCAAGTTGTAGACCTCGTCGGGTCGAGCCACGTCGAGGGCCTTCACGAGCGAAGGAAGATCGGCCAGATCGCCAGGGACGATCTCGACGAAGGGGAACTCGTCACGCATCATCTCGAGCTTGGGATTGTTCTGTCCCTTGACGACGCCGTAGACCTCGTAGCCCTTGTCGTGCAGGAGTTGAGCCAGGTGCTGGCCGTCCTGACCAGTGACTCCGGTGATGAGGGCGCGGGGCATGGGACTCCTTCTCGATACCGATCAGAGACGAAACACGGTCCGGAGACGTGAATCGACCTGCGGCGTGACGCCCACCAGGGGCGTCGCCGCAGTCTACGGTCGTACACTCGCTCCGTGCTGACCATCGCCGTCGACACCGGCCCACTGCACGGTCCGGCGACCGGAATCGCCCGGGCCACGGCGGGGATCGTCGACGAGTTGTCACGTCGTGACGTCTCGGTCGTTCCGTACGTCCTCAGTTTTCGAGCCTCGTTGAACGCCGGCACGCGTCGCATTCCGCTTCCGGCGGCCATCGCCCTGCGCGCCTGGGGGAAGTTCGGACGCCCTCGTGTCGAACGCTCGTGGCGCGACGTCGACGTGATTCACGGGACCAACTACGTCGTGCCTCCGTCTCGCCGACCACGACTCGTGAGCGTGTACGACTGCTGGGCCCTCGATCAACCTCAGCTCGTGCATCCCGACGTGCGACTGGCCATGAACGCGTTGCGGCGTTCGGTTCGTGACGGAGCCGTGATCCATGCCTCGTCGCACGCCACCGCTCGACGACTCGCTCACCATTTCCCCGGGGCCCCCGTGGAGACGATCCATCTCGGCGCCACCCCTCCGCTCCCTGCTCCGGCGAGGCGACCATCGTCGTTGGACGCGATCCCCGATGGAGTCGCGTTCGTCGCGTCCATCGGAACTCTGGAGCGACGCAAGAACGTGCCGACACTCGTCACCGCCTTCGGATCGATCGCCGACGGTCTACCCGATCTGCATCTCGTGATCGCCGGGGGCGCCGGGGACGATTCGTCCGATGTCGAGACGGCGATCGCCGCGTTGTCACCCAGCAGTCGACGTCGAGTTCACGTGCTCGGTCGTGTCGACGACGAGACGGCCGCCTGGATCCTTCACAACGCTCGCGTCCTCGCCTACCCGTCGCTCGACGAAGGTTTCGGATTCCCGCTCCTCGAAGCCATGGCGTGCGGTGTCCCCGTCGTGGCGTCCGACGTCGGTTCGATCCCCGAGATCGCCGGCGATGCCGCCCTTCTCGTCGCGCCGAGCGACGTGGACGGCCTGGCGCACGCATTGTCGACCGCCGTCGGCGACGAACACACACGTGCGCGCTTGATCTCGGCCGGGCGCACCCGTCATGGTGACTTCACGTGGGAACGCACGGTCGACGATCTGATGGCTCTGTACGAGAGAATGATCCGATGATCACGGTCCTCGCCGGAGGTGTGGGAGCGGCACGCTTCTTGCGTGGTCTCGTGGCGGCCGTCGATCCCACGACGATTCACGTGGTCGTCAACACCGGTGACGATTCGACCATCAACGGCCTGTCGGTGTCTCCCGATCTCGACACCGTCACCTACACGGCGGCCGGCGCGATCGACCCCGAACGGGGATGGGGTCTGGCGAACGAGTCGTGGCGCACGATGGAAGCAATGGGGCGTTTCGTTCCCGTACGACCCGACGACTCGTCGGCCGCCAACACCTGGTTCAATCTCGGCGACCAGGACATCGCCACTCATCTGTACCGAACCGCCCGCCTCACCGAAGGTGCGACGTTGTCCGAGGTGACCGATGAGATCCGCCGGGCCTGGAACCTGCCGTTCCGCATCGTGCCGATGTCGGATCAACCGGTGGCCACGATGGTCGACGTCGTCGACACCGATGGCACGAATCGTTGCGTGTCGTTCCAGGAGTACTTCGTGCGCCGCCGTCATTCGGTACCGGTGACCGGTGTGCGCTTCGACGGTGCCGAGCAGGCTCGACCCACCTTCCTCGACGATCTGAAACGCAGCGACGTCGTCGTCATCGCGCCGTCGAATCCTCTCGTGTCGATCGGTCCACTCCGCGCTCTCGACGGAGTCGATCGGGCTCTTGCCTCGATCCGCGACCGGGTCGTTGCCGTGTCACCGATCGTCGCCGGATCAGCCCTGAAGGGACCGGCCGATCGCATGCTCGTCGAACTCGGACACGAACCCTCGGTCGTCGGAGTCGCGCGCCTCTACGCGCCGATCTGTTCGACTCTGGTGGTCGACACCCGAGACGCCGATCGCGTCGACGCCGTGCAACGTGAAGGTGTTCGCTGCGTCGTGACCGACACGATCATGTCGTCCCCCGAGATTTCGCGTTCCCTCGCCGTCACCACGGTGGCGGCGATCACCGAAAGGAACCCCCGATGAGCGAGTCGAACAACCCCTCCACTCCGTTGCGCATGACGGCGTGGGGAGTCACCGGGATCGGTGAGATCACTCCCAGCACCCAACTCGGTGACGTGATCGTCGAGGCCTGTGGAGGCGAGCCGAACGGCCCTCTGCACGACGGTGACGTGCTCGTCGTGACCCAGAAAATCGTCTCCAAGGCCGAAGGGCGCATGGTCGCCATCGATCCCGACGATCCGCTCTCGCACAAAGGTCTCGTCGAAGAAGAGGCCGTGCGGGTCGTCCGCCGTCGAGGCGATCTGATCATCACCGAGACCCGTCACGGATTCATCTGCGCGAACAGCGGGATCGACCTCTCCAACGTCGAGCGGGGTTGGGCGGCCCTGCTCCCCCTCGACAGTGATCGTTCGGCGCGTCGCATCCGCGACATCGTTCGGGCCAAACTCGGTGTGTCGGTCGGAGTGATCGTTTCGGACACCTTCGGTCGACCGTGGCGTCGTGGACTCACCGACGTGGCGATCGGAGTGGCCGGGATCGCAGCCGTCGTCGATCTGCGTGGCACACCCGACGCTCTCGGTCGCACGATGCAGGTGACCGAAGTGTGCGTGGCCGACGAGATCGCCTCGGCCGCCGAACTCGTGATGGGCAAGTCGAACGGTGTTCCCGTGGCCGTGGTGCGTGGTTGCGATCCGTCGTGGTTCCGTGATTCGTCGATCGGTGAGATCGTTCGCCCCGCCTCCGAGGATCTGTTCCGCTGACCCCGTCAGACCGTCGAGCGACAGCGCTCGACGCCGGCTTCGAGACTGGTCCACGGACTCCAACCGAGATGGAGACGAGCCCGGGACGGCGACAGAGCCACGCGTAACGGTGATCGATTGCGTCGCGGACCTTCGGCCGTCGGACGTCCGTCGCCGATCGTGGCCCACAGATCACGAATGGTGGTCTGCGTTCCGGTGCCGACGTTGACCACGAGACCGCCGGCACGACAGGACGCACGGTGCAGAGCATCGACACAGTCGTCGACGTAGAGCAGATCGCGCGTCTGACGACCGTCGCCATGAACCACGAATTCACTTCCGTTCGCCCAGGCGGCCAGAGCCGCCCCGAGCACGTTGGCGTCGGGTCGCAGACGTGGTCCGTACACGGTCGACAACGCGAGCGCGGTGTATTCGACACCGTGGTCGTTGCGGTACGCCTCGGCGGTGTCGATCATCGCCTGGGCGACCACTCCGGCCACACCGATCGGACGTCGCGCGTGGTCTTCTTTGAGCGGAAGTTCACGCGCCGGAGCATCGCCGTAGAGGATCGACCCGGGAAGGGTGAACACCACTTTGGTTTCGGCCGATTCGCGTCGAACGGCGTCCAGAAGGTTCACGAAGGTTCCGAGGGCCAGAACGGCTTCCATCGGCCCCCGAGCCCATGACTCGAGACCGCACACCGAGTAGAGGACACCGGGCCGACGACGAGCGAGATACTCCGAGAACTCGGGCGCTGCCGCGTCGAGTTGCTGAATGGAGAGGCGTCCGTCGTGCCCCGACTGACGGGCCGACGACAAGTTGGCGAGCGACCCACTCACCATGGAATCGACGACGTGGACGACCGAGCCCTCGGAGAGCAATCGATCGACGAGATGCGAACCGATGAATCCGGCACCCCCGACGACCATTGCCGATGCGGGTGGGGTGGCAGCGGTTCGGCGAGGCATCGCCGTCAGACCTTGGTCGGATCGGGGACGGCGACTCGGTCGAGCGTGACTCCGGCCGGTACCGAACCGTCGGCACCGATCACGCAATCGGTGACGCGTGCATCGATCCCGACTCGTCCCATGACGACGCTGCCGATCACCTGGCCACCCCGCTCGACGACCGCGCCTGGCAGCACGATCGAATCGCGCACCACGCAACCGGCCGCGACGTTCGCCCCCTTCGACACCAGTGAGTGTTCGATCGAAGCCGATGCGTCGACCTCGGCACCGGGCGCGACCATCGCACAGCGCAGCGAACGACGCCGCCCGTCGAGCATGTCGAAGTTGGCCTGTCGGAACGTGTCGGGGCGACCGGTGTCGATCCAGTAGTCGTCGGTGGAGAGCGCGAACAATCGGCCGTCGTCGACAAGGAGCGGGAACGTCTCACGCTCGATCGACACTTTGCGTCCCGTGGGGATCCGTCCGAGCACCGACGGTTCGAAGACGTAGGTGCCGGCGTTGATCAGATTGCTCGGTGCCGTGCCGGGAGCCGGCTTCTCGACGAATCGCCGCACGCGGCCGTCGTCGTCGAGATCGACGACCCCGTACGCCGATGGGTCATCGACCGGCGTCAGATGCAAGGTGGCCTCGGCCCCCTTTCGACGATGGAAGTCGACGAGGCGTTCGACGTCGAGATCGGTCAGGACGTCACCGTTCACCACGACGAAGGTGTCGTCGATCCCGGCATGATCAGCCGCGAAACGAATGGCCCCGCCGGTGTCGAGCGGTTCGGGCTCGACGGCGTAATGGAGCGCGACCCCGGCACACCGACCGTCGGGGAACGCTGCCATGAAAGGTTCGGGTTTGAACCCGAGAGCGAGAACGACCTCGGTGACGCCGGCCGCCGACAGCATTGTCACCAGGTTTTCGATGATCGGTCGATGTCCGACCGACAACATGGGTTTCGGTGTGGTGAAGGTGAGCGGCCGCAGACGGGTTCCGAACCCGCCGACCAGCACCACCGCCCGCATCAGGGACCAGTCGTGGTCGCGCCAACGATCGTGGTCGTGGCACCCGTCGCCACCGATGTCTCGGTGGGTGTGGTGTCGCCCGTGGGAGCAGTCGTGGGAAGAGTCGTGGTGGCGCCCGTTGCGGTCGGGTCGACCGAGGTGGGCGGGGCCTGCCCGCTGTCGACCGCTCCGAGTTCGGGCAGGTTGATCGCGCTCGGCGGCTGACCCGGATTGGTGCCGGCCGGAACGAAGGCAACGGCGATGGCCATGCCGTCCTTGGCGATACGAATCTGATCGAAGTTCGTGATGTAGGTGGTGAACTTGCTCGCATCGTCGTAGGAGTCGTACACGTAGGCGACGACTTCACCGTCGACCGACTTGCCGCTCTCGTCGATGCACTTGGTCTCGCCCTCTTCGTACACCGCTCCGCCCTGGTCGGCCGGGAACTCGATCTTGGTGTCGTCGACCTTCACGTCGTACACGTCGAGGAACACACCGAACTTGGCATTACGACCCGTGGAGGACGAACCGTAGGCGTGCCAGTGGATCACGCCGTCGTCGTGACTGTGGATGCCGGTACGTCGGAAACCCTCGTTGAGGAGCTGACCGGCGGTGTCGAGTTCTTCCTTGTTGCCCTGGAGGTCGGGCAACCAGGTGTCGCAGGCGTAAAAGCCGTACGACACGTGCCAGTGATCGTCGATCGTGGGCGGAACGTTGCGGTCGGGAATCGACTCACGCGAATAGATGATGAGGGCGGCACCGACCACGGCGATACCGACCACCACGGCCGGGAAGAGGGCACCGCCCTTGAAACGGACCTTGCGACCCTTGCCCTTGGCGGC
>JBEDFW010000146.1:0-2943 GCA_041174985.1 Actinomycetota bacterium
ACTTCGGAATCCACCAGTTGCGGTCGCCGAGGAGTTCCATCGTCGCCGGCACGAGAACCATGCGGACGATCGTCGCGTCGATGAACACCGCGAAGGCCATGCCGAGGCCGAACAACTTCAGCTGGCGGTCGTCACCCAGTACGAAGGCGGAGAAGACGCAGACCATGATGAGGGCCGCTGCCGTGATGACGCGGGCCGTGGCGGCGAGACCATCAGCGACGGCGCGCGCATTGTCCTTCGTGCGGTCGTACTCCTCTTTGATGCGCGAGAGGAGAAACACCTCGTAGTCCATGGACAAGCCGAAGACGATCGCGAAGAGCATCATCGGCGCCCACGACTCGATCGGGCCGGCCTTGCCCACGCCGATCAGGTCCTTGCCCCAGCCCCACTGGAAAATGGCAACGATCAGGCCGTATGCCGCGCCGATCGAGAGCAGGTTCATCACCACTGCCTTCAGCGGAACGAGAAGACTGCGGAAGACCGCCATCAAGAGAATGAAGGACAGAACGAGAACAGCGGCGATGAGCAACGGCAGGCGACCACCGAGATAGTCGGCGAAATCGATGCTGGCGGCGGTGAAGCCACCGACCTTTGCCACCACGCCGGTGGCGGGAATGACGTCGTCGCGCAACGTGTGGACGAGTTTCGTCGTCGCCTCTTCCTGCGGTGCGCTCTTCGGGTAGACGATCGCGAGAGCAACCGGTTCACCGTTCACCTGCGCGTTCTCGCCGAGCGGACTGGGAACCGCAAAGGCCACGTTCTCGGTCTGTGACAGCGTTCCGAGGAACGCATTGAACTGATCTGGTGATGCGGCGGCGGCGCCCTGCACGGTGACGAACAACGGGCCGTTCACACCGGGGCCGAAGCCCTCGGCGAGAAGGTCGTAGGCCTTGCGGACGGTCGTGCGTTCGGGCTGGTTGCCCGTGTCGCCGAAGCCGAGGCGGATGTCGAACAGCGGCACGGCGAGAAGTACGAGCACAGCGGACGACGCGACGAGAGAGAACCACGGGCGTCGTTGCACGACGCGGCTCCAGCGATACCAGAAGGTGAGTTCGCGGGCCTTTGGTTCGCGCACGGCGAGCGGCCGGCGCAGCGGTTTGATCACGAAGCTGACCGCGACGAGCGCGATCGACGCGAGCACGCCGGCGAAGAACACGCCGAGCGAGTGCGTGAAGATCGCAGCGAGCGACATGACCACGAACAACGCAAGCGAGACGACCGCCGCGCGCGAAGTGACGTCGATGCGGTGCTTCACCATGCCGAGCAGCGCGGGGAGAAGTGTGATCGAGGCGACCATCATCACGAGGACACCGATGGCCGCGCCCGTCGCGAGACCGCGCACGAACGACAAGCCCATGAGGTACAGGCCGAGAAGCGAGATGATGACCGTGATTCCGGCGAAGATGACGGCGCGGCCGCTGGTGTCGATGGCATCGACGATCGCGTCCTCGACGTCGAGTCCCTCGTGCAAGCCCTCGCGGTAACGGGTGACGATGAAGAGCGCGTAGTCGATGCCCACGCCGAGGCCGACCATCGCCACCATCGACGTGGTGAAGTCGGGCATCGACACGACATGGCTGAGCAATGTGACGACGCTCGAGGCGAGTCCGAGTCCGAGGAGTGCGGTTCCGATCGGCAGACCCATGGCGAGAATCGAGCCGAACGCGAGGACCAGAATCACCATCGCAGCCAACAAGCCGAGGGCTTCGCTCTCGGGCATCTCGAACTTCGCGAACGCTTCGCCGCCGTATTCGATCTGCAGACCGGGTACCTGGTACTTGTCGCCGATGTCGGTGATGACGTCGGCGACCTTCATCATGTCGGTCTGGCTGCGGTTCGTGATCTCGAGGCGAGCGAAACCGATGTAGCCCGACTCCGCGATTTGCTGCGGGTTCACGAATGGGCTGACGACGTTGACGCCTTCGACGGCGTCGACTTCGGCGACGAGGCCTTCGATCGACGTGCGGTAGGTGGAGTCGGTGAGGGCCCGTTCGCTCTTGAAGACGATCTGGGCCGAGAAGCCGGCTGCGGTCGGGTTGACAGCCTCGAGGAGTTCCTGCACCTCACGCGATTCGGATTCGGGGAGAACGAAGTCGGTACGGAAGTTGCCGCCGGCGGCACCGGTGAGCGCGCCGACGACGAAGAAAAGAGGTATCCAGAGACCAAAGACGACGAACCTGCGACGACGTACGCAGAATCGGGCAATCGAGGAGAGCATGACGACCTTTCGGGGGGTATGGCCGTCCGTCAGGCTAGGGCAGTCGGCGTTAGCGTTCGTGAGGGTGAGCGCAGAAAATTCCCATCAGTGGCGGGTCCGCCGCCTCGACCGGGGCTGGAGTGCGCTCATTGATGGCGCGGGCAACGAAACAAGGGTGCGCAACATCGGTGCCGAGGTCGCCGTCGGCGACTACGTGACAATCGACACAGACGGCGAGCGAGTCGAACAGGTGGCGCCACGTACCTCGGCCCTCGTGCGTCGGGCGTCGTTCGAGGGGGCACGCGCGGTTCCCCACGTCGTGGCCGCGAACATCGACGTCGTCTTTCTGTTGCACGCGGCACCGAGTGGTGTGAACCCACGGCGGCTCGAACGTGAACTTGTGCTCGCTTTCGACAGTGGTGCCCGGCCGGTGGTGTTGCTCACGAAAGCCGACGCCGTCGACGCCGCGCAGATCGAACGTGAGACTGCGGTCGTCGTATCCGTTGCGCCCGATCTCGCCGTGCACGCGGTCAGCGCGCGTGACACGGAAACACTCGACGTGTTGTCGCCGTATCTCGGTGGGACGATCGCGCTTCTCGGCGCGAGCGGCGTCGGCAAATCCACGCTCGTCAACGCACTCGTGGGTAGCGAGGTGCAGCGCACGGGTGAAGTGCGCGAAGGCGACCAGCGCGGTCGGCACACGACCGTTGCCGCCGACCTTGTCGCGTTGCCGAGCGGCGGCTGGC
>JBEDFW010000147.1:0-4791 GCA_041174985.1 Actinomycetota bacterium
GTCCGTTGCCGATCAGACTCCACACACCCGGTCGGACGTGATCGAGACGTGGTTGCAAGCGTTCGTTCTGCTCGAATGCCTTCGGACTCGCCAGCTGTCCGCGAGGCCCCTCGGCGATCGATGCCGCACCCTTCAGCCAATCCCCCATCACGCCCCCGAGAGGAAGTCTGCCATGTGCATCGTCGGGCGTGGCAAAGTTGTCGAGTGCCCGAGTCGACTTCATCACACGTGACCGATCACGTGTATCGACCCGACATCGACGGTCTACGCGCCATCGCCGTCGGCTCGGTCGTGATCTTCCACGCGTTCCCGTGGCTGATCCCCGGTGGCTACGTCGGAGTCGACGTCTTCTTCGTGATCTCGGGCTTCCTCATCACCACCAACATCCTCGGCGGCCTGCAGGGTGGGACCTTCTCGATTCGGGGCTTCTACGACCGGCGGGTCCGACGCATCTTCCCGGCCCTGGCGACCGTCCTCGCGGCCACCTACGCGCTCGGTTGGGTGTCGTTGTTCGACAAGGAATTCGAACAGCTCGGCAAACACGTGGCTGGTGGAGCGTTCTTCGTGTCGAATCTCTTCCTCTGGGCGGAGGCCGGCTACTTCGACACCGCGTCGGAGGTGAAACCTCTCGTTCACCTGTGGTCCCTCGGAATCGAAGAGCAGTTCTACATCGTGTGGCCACTTCTCCTCTGGGGGATGTTCCGCTTCGGTCGCAAGATCGGCACCAACGTCGTGGCGTCGACCATCGTGCTCCTGATCGTTTCGTTCGCACTCGGACTCGCCAGTCTCGATTCGGTGGGCGGCTACTACTCCCCCATCAACCGCTTCTGGGAACTGCTCGTCGGTTCTCTGCTCGCCATCGTTTCCTTCGGTCGCACCACACCTCTCGTCGAACGAATCGGGGCGACCGGTGCGCGCGCCGTGTCGACCCTCGGCATGGTGATGGTCGTCGTCCCGATGTTCGTTCTCGATGGCACGAGTTCGTTTCCTGGTTGGAACGCCATCCCTCCGACTCTCGGCGCAGCCATGCTGATCGCAAGCGGACCCTCCACCTGGTGGGGACGCCAGGTTCTGTCGCGTCGGGCCATGGTCGGAATCGGACTCATTTCGTATCCGCTGTACCTGTGGCACTGGCCGCTGCTCGTGTACGCGCGGATCATGTCGAGTGGAGTTCCGGCGGCTGGCATCCGCTTCGGGGCCGTTGTTCTCGCGGTCGTGCTCTCGTACCTCACGTATCGCCTGATCGAAAGACCGCTTCGATTCCACCGCAAACGTCGGGCCGTGGTCGGTGGACTGATCGTCGCCGTCGCCGGCATCGGCGGCCTCGGCGCCTACACGAACGCCCAGAACGGTCTGAGCGGACGCGGATTCAACGAGATCAACATCGCCATCGATCCCGGTGAGGTTCGCGACATCGACGTGATCTCGTTCATCGGCTGCGGTCTGACACCCGACGTCCAAGAGCTCTTCGCCGACTGCCGAGTCGACGTCCGCGGGTCGGCGTCCTATGCGTTGATCGGTGACAGCAAGGCATCCACTCTCATCGGCGGATTCATGCGCACCTCGCTCGACGATGCGTACTGGACGATCATCGGTGGAACCCGCGGTCTCGGTTCGGCGGTTCCCTTGGTGTCGAACGATCCGTCGCACGAGCGATTCCAACCCCTGATCGTGCCGGCGATCGAGACGGTGATCGCCGATCCTCGAATCGAAACCGTCGTTCTCCAAGGTGCGATCCGTGCGATGTTCGAGTCACCCGTCGAGACATCGTTCGCCTGGCTTCCCGATAATCCCAACTTCGCCAAGGTCGAAGCCGCACTGCGCGAAACCGTTCGACGTCTGGTGGAGGGAGGAAAGAAGGTCGTGCTCTACGTGGACAATCCAGCCCTCGGAGCACCGGAGGACTGCTCGGAACGTCGATCCACGGTCGGCATCCTGAACACGTTGCTCGTCGACGAGAATCCGACCTGCTCGGTGAGTCGGGCGGACTTCGTGGCCCACACGGCGACATACCGAGACATGCTCACCCGGATCGCTGCCGATCCGAGTGGTCTCGTCAGTGTGTTCGATCCGACCGATGTCTTCTGCGACGAAGAGACCTGCGACCACATCGTCGACGGAGTACGCCTCTACAGCTACACCGATCATCCATCGGATGATGCGGCCGATCTGGTCGGACGTCGTCTCAACGAATACCTCGCCACCTTGTGACGAGGAATCCCGTCACGAGAACGTGATCGGAATCAGGAATTCGTGCTCGGCCTTGATGGCTCCGCTGGCCGGGTACACAGCAATCGCGTACACACCATCACCCTCGGGCTTCTTCACCGGAATCTCGACCGTGAAGTTGCCGTCGGCATCGAGTTCGAAAATATTGGGCAACAAGCCATCGGGGTCGAGCACCGCTCGTGACGACTCGGGCATGGCCCACATCTGATTCATGGCATCGGTGCGACGGGCCGACGCCCCGACCCCGGCGGAGGGTTGCCACACTTCGTCGAATGCGCCGACAACGACGTAGACACCCGTCGGAATACCGTTCAAGGGTTCGCGGCTGCCGAGCGCGAGATCGGTGAATCCGGTGCCCTTCACCGTCACGACGGTTTCGGCATCGGCCGGGTACTCGGTGACACCGCCCACGATCTCGACCATCGGGCCGGACGGAGCTGCCACCGTGGTGGTCGTCTCGGCGACGGTCGTCGGTGCTTCGGTGACCGCCGGTTCGGTGACGGGAGTCGAATCGACTGCCGTCGTCACGTCCGACGAATCATCGGATCCACCACACGCACCGATCAGAACCAGACCAGCCGTCACGGCCAGCGCACGTCGTGCGAAACGATTCATGAGAGACCTCCGCTTCAACGGCCGGTCGGGGGGTTCCGACGAGGACGCACCTCCAGTGAACCACTCGTCGGATCGACCTTCACACTCAGGGGGTAGTCGTACACGTCACTCAGGACCTCCGACGACAGCACCTCGGCCGGCCGGCCGTCGGCCACGACCCGGCCAGCGTTCATGAGGATGAGCCGGTCGGAAATGGCCGCCGCCGCTTCGAGGTCGTGCACCACCATGACGATCAACGACCCGGCCGCCGCCCGGGCCCGCAGGAGATCGAAGACCATCTCCTGATGCTTGATGTCGAGCGACGCCGTCGGTTCGTCGAGGAGGACGATGGGTGTCTCTTGCGCCAACACGCGGGCCAGGGCAACTCGAGCCGCCTCGCCACCCGACAGGGTGGTGATACGACGTCGGGCGAGGTGCGCGACGTCGGTTGCTTCCATGGAATTCGTGACGACGCGTTGATCGGTCGCCGCGCTCGACTGCGCAGTCCAGGGGTAGCGACCCATCGTCACCACTTCCGACACGGTGAACGGAAAGGCGACCGTGTTGGACTGTGACAGCACCGCACGTCGACGCGCCAATTCGATGGGCTCGATCGCCGAGAGTCGGATGCCATCGAGTTCCACGTCACCGCTCGCGGGTTCGAGATCGCCGGCGAGCAGTGCGAGCAGGCTCGATTTGCCAGCACCGTTCGGACCGACGATCGTGACGAACTGCCCGCCTTCGAACGTGAGATCGACGTCGCAACAAATCGTGGTTCCGTCGCGTTCGAGCGACGCACCCTTGGCCGAGAGAACGGTCACGCCCAACCGCCGTGTCGTGACCGAAGGCGACGGAGTTGCCAGATGAAGACCGGCGCACCGAGGATCGACGTGAGCACCCCGAGCGGGAGCTCGGCCGGCTCGACGATGTTGCGGGCGAGCACGTCGGCCAGCGCCACCACGACCGAGCCGAAGAGAATCGACAACGGCAGGAGATTCTTGTGCGTCGGTCCGACGAAGAGTCGCACCACGTGAGGAACGAGAAGACCCACGAAGAGCACGATGCCCGACACCGCAACCGCGGATGCCGCCAGGATCGCCACCACGACGAGAACTCGCACACGGGCCTTTTCCACGTCGACTCCCACGTGCCGAGCGGCGCGGTCACCGAGCGAAAGCAGGTCGAGAGTCCGCCGCAACGAGAAAGCACCGGCCAAACCGAGCAGGGCCGCGGGCAAGACGATCCAGACCTTCTCCCACGTCGACTGCGACAGAGAACCGAGTGTCCACGACGTGAGCGACCGCAACGATGCATCGTCCGCGACGTAGGCGAGCAAGCCGATGATCGCACCGGCGAGGGCGTTGAGGGCCACACCCATGAGGATCAACGTGATGGTTTCGGTACGACCGTCGTGGCGCGCGGTCGCATACACGATCGCCACCGCCACGAGTCCGCCGAGGAAGGCCGCGACTGGCAACGTCCAGATACCAAGAGGCGAGAAACCGGTGACGAGTTGCAGGGCGGCACCCGCCATCGCTCCGGACGACACTCCGACGATGCCCGGCTCGGACAACGGATTGGCGAATGCTCCTTGCATGACGGCACCCGCCATGGCGAGACAGGCTCCCACCAACACCCCGAGCACGATGCGCGGAAGGCGGATGAACCAGATGAGTTCGTCGGCGATCGGATCGTTGGCCTCGCCCGACATGATCCCGACTCGACGCAGGATGGCACCCATGACGTCTCCGACCGACACCTGATAGGCACCGACGATGGCCGAGACGAACACGGTGGTGATCAACGTGGCGACGAGGACCGCCGCCACGATGCGAGGGTCGACCGTGGCGCCACGATCACGGGTCGAACTCACTGCGCCACCTTCTCCATCTGCACGATCATTTCGGCGCGCAGGCCCGCGACCAAATCGGGCGTGCGTGGGCCGAAACTGAACAACAGTCCGTCCTC
>JBEDFW010000148.1:0-7171 GCA_041174985.1 Actinomycetota bacterium
CGAGTGATCTCCAAGGTGGCAACGAACGAGGAACGCTCCTGCTCGAGAACCTGCACATCCGGCCGGTTCTCGCCGCCGAAGAACACGGCGTCGGGGAACTCCTCGACGAGTTCTGCTGACGTCGGTCAGCCGAGCGCGGCATCGACGATCGCCGCTACCGCCACCGGGTCGTCCCATTCGGCGTGGTGACCCGCACCCGTGACCACGTGAGTCGCGCGGCAGTCGGACAACGATTCGGCGAAGAGGTCGGCGTAACTCGGATCGATGATTCGGTCGTCGCTCCCCCAGACCAAGGTGACCGGACACGACACTCGATGGATCCGTTCGGTGAGACCGAACTCCGGAATGGGCCACACCAGACTTGCCGTCGCCGTTCGACCCGTGTAGCGCTGAATCATCGAATCGACTGTCGGACCATCGGTGGCGTCGTCGAAGAACGAGGCCGTGACCGCCGGATCGTTGGTGAGGAGGGCCCGCTGACCACTCAAGGTCGTGGAGAAGGGATCGGTGATCGGATTGTCGTCGCGCCAGAGTCCGAGCGGAGCGATCAGGATCAACGACGAAAAAGCTTCGGGGCGCACCGCTGCTAGTTCGAGTGCCAGCATGGCTCCCGTCGACGACGCGGCGAGCGGACAACCGGCCAACCCCGAGCGATCGACGATCTCACTGAGCGCGAACACCCAATCGTGCACGTTGCGAATGTCGCTCGAGGGCGACGTCGCCGAATAGCCGGGCAACGACGGAGCGACGACGTGACGCCCGCGGCCGGCCAGTTCCGCGACGAAAGGCAGACGACCCGGAGCGCACACCATGCCGTGTACGTATCCGATGGTCGGACCCTCGCCTTCCTCCCAGATCTCCAACGATCCGGCCTTCCACGGCACGAGGGTGATCATCGAGGTGTCGCGGGGAACGGCGACGGTGTCATGCGCTGCGACGACGGGAGCGGAGTCGGCCACCACTCGTCGTCCCACTCCTCGTCCCAGAGATGTCGGATCTGCGGGAGCACCTTGGTCGCCATGAGTTCGGTGTTATGCATCGCCAGATCACGACTCATGTTGCCGAAATGGCAGAGCGACATCACGTGGCCGATGTGCAACTGCTTGGCCATTTCGATGGTCTTCTCGGCCACCTGATCGGGGCTACCGACGATCACGTAACCCTTCTCGACCATCTGCTCGAACGACATGTGTGATGCCGCACTGAACGACTGTTGAGCGGCCTTGCGCTCGGACTTCTTGGCCACCTCGGCCGCCCGCTCGCTCGCTTCGCGTGCCGCCCGCTCGACCATTCCCTCGGCTCCGTTGCGAACCGTGGCGAGCGTCTTGTATCCGGGCGGATCGGCGAAGCCGGGGTACACGTGCAGACAACGATTGAAGAAGTACTCGGCCGGTTCTCGGTACAACTCGATCGCCTCGGCCTCGCTGTCGGCCACTCCGAAGAACTGCGCGAAGCCGGCTTGGAACGGATTGGCCGGACGACCCGCTTCTTCGACGCACTTCCAGAAGCCCTGCATGGTCTTCATCGCGGCCTTGTAACCGAAATAACTCAGGTACAGATACGAGTAGCCGGAGCGCGCGCACCATTCCCACGTGTCGATCGATCCGCCACCGGGAATCCAGATCGGCGGGTGCGGCTGCTGCACGGGGCGCGGCCAGCAGTTGACGTAACGCAACTTCGAGTACTTGCCGTTGAACGAGAACACGTCATCGGCGGTCCACGCCTTCAGGATCAGATCGATCCCCTCGTGATACCTCTCACGCAGGGTGGCCGGATTGTTGCCATAGGCGTACAGCGTGTCCATCGGAGTTCCGACCGGGAAGCCCGCCACCAATCGTCCGCCACTGATGCAATCGAGCATGGCGAATTCCTCGGCCACCCGAATGGGCGGGTTGTAGAGGGCGACCGAGTCGCCGAGCACGACGAGCGCGGCATCGGGGCACGTGCGCGCCAAAGCGGCGGCGATGAGATTCGGGCTCGGCATCAGTCCGTAGGCGTTGGAGTGGTGCTCGTTGATCCCCACCCCGTCGAATCCGACCGAAGCGGCGAATTCGAGTTCGTCGATGTACTCGTTGTACATGCGATGACCGACACGCGGATCGAACAGACCCGGATCGATGTCGACCCACACCGAACGGTGCTCGGACGTGAAGTCGTCCGGAAGTTCCGGGTACGGCATGAGATGGAACCAGATCGTCTTCATGCAGTCCCCCTGACCGCTTTCCCCACGATTCGAACTCTAGACCGTGTTCGTCTCCTGATCGAACGACGTCGAGACGCTCAGATACCGAGCCCGTCGAGGATCAGTTCGAGACCCCGCCGGAACGCCTCCTCGTTGTGCGCTTCGATCGCCTCGTCGGAGGTGGCCATTGCTTTGAACTCGGGAAGGTCCGAGGCCAAATACCGACGACGGCGGATCGCCAAGTGCTCCGGGGCTGCCCCGAAGTCGAACACCGACGTTCCGAACACGTAGCTCTCGATGATCCGATACGCCGTCACCAGATCACGCCCGGTCAAACCCGCTGATTCCAAGAGGCCGACCACGACCAGGGTGGCGTCGTTTCCTTGTTCAGCTTCTTTGGTCGACGTCGCAAACACTCCAGCGAGTTGGGGATGCCGTTCCAGCGCCCTGCGGGCCGACAACCCGATCGACATCAGTTGATCTCGCACCGATTCGCCTTGCGGGATGACACCGGTGATCACCTCATCGGCGATCCGATCGACGAGGGCAGTGATCAGATCTTCACGTGTCGCGAAGTAGGTGTACATCGCGGTGAACGACGCACCGACTTCGGCGCCGAGACGGCGCAGCGTCAGAGCCTCGAGTCCCTCGGCGTCGACGATTCGAATCGCGGCATCGACGAATTCTTCGTGCGTGTGCTCTCTCGGGCGGACCACGCGTGAATCCTGGGTGACTTCAGGCGAAGAACCGGCGGAGCGCGTCGGCCATCTCGTTGCGAGCGGGTTTGCCCGAGGGCAGCACGTCGACCATTCCGATCGAGGTGTGGGTGTGGCCCTTGGCCTTCAGATGCTGCACCGGAACACCAGCGGCTTTCAGCGCCTCGGCGTACGCGTTTCCTTCGTCGCGCAACGGGTCGTACTGCGCCGTCACGATCATGGCCGGCGGCAATCCGGCCAGCGACTCGGCCAACAACGGCGAGGCCTTCGGATGCGAACGATCCGATGGGTCGGCGTAGTGCTCCCAGAACCAATCCATGAGCGCCTTGGTGAGGATGTATCCCTCGGCGTTCTCCCGCATCGACGGGTAGGTCTTCGAACCATCGACGGCCGGCGTGAGGAGCAACTGTCCACGCAGGGCCGGACCACCGGCGTCACGCGCCAATTGAGTGGCCACGGCCGCCACGTTGCCACCGGCACTCCATCCGGCGACGGCGATGCGATCGGGATCGCCACCCAGTGATGCCGCATTTGCCGCCACCCACTGCAACGCGGCGAAGGCGTCGTCGGCAGCGGCCGGGAATCGATGCTCGGGAGCGTGTCGATAGTTGACCGACACGATCACGACGTCGGACTTCACGCACAACTCACGACACAACGGATCGTCGGACGTGTGACTGCCGATCACCCAACCGCCGCCGTGGTAATAGACCACGATCGGGTGCGGGCCCGGCGTGGCCGGTCGGTACAACCGGTACTCGATCGGACCGTCGGCCCCCGGGAGGGTTCCGTCGACGATCTCTCCGACCTCGGGTCCGGGGGGACGCATGGTCGACGACATCTCGGAGAACGTGCGGGCATCGGCCGGCGACATCGACTCCATGGTCGGCAGGTTCATGAGCGCCATGGCCTCGAGTACCGACTCGACGTCGGGTTGGATCTCGCGCACCACTCCGTCGACACGGCTCGCGTTCTTCGGGCCCTTCAACTCGAAACCGAGATGCCCGCGGGCGATCACTTCGTCGCAGATCTTTCGGTAGCGACCCACGCCACCGATGTACGGGAACAACACGCGCGGCTTACCGGGCACGTTGGCCCCCATGTACCACGAATTGGTGTCCTGGAAGAGCGTGATGTCGGCGCAATCGGTGCAGTGCTGACGCCAACCCTCTTCGGCGACCGGGGTGGGTTCGATCGTCTCGAATCCCTCGTCACGCATCTTCACGATCGTGTCGCGAATCCACTCCACGTGCTGTTCGATCGACACCATCATGTTCGACAGCACCGACGGACTTCCCGGACCCGTGATCATGTAGAGATTCGGGAACCCGACCGAGGTGAGTCCGAGATAGGTGAGCGGACCGTTCTCCCACTTCTTCTTGAGTGTGAGTCCGTCCTTGCCGGTGATGTCGACGGCCACGATCGCGCCGGTCATGGCGTCGAATCCGGTCGCGTAGACGATGGCGTCGAATTCCTTCGACTCGTCACCGAATTCGATTCCGGTCTCGGTGATCGAACGGATGGGCTTGGTGTTGAGATCGACCAGATGCACGTGCGGCAGATTGAAGGTCTGGTAATAGTTCGTGTCCATGCACGGACGCTTCGTGCCGTACGGGTAACCGCGTGGGCTCAGCAATTCGGCCGTCTCGGGGTCCTTCACGATCGAGCGAATCTTCGTGCGGACGAATTCGGCGATCACTTCGTTGGCGTCACGGTTCGTACCGGCGTCCATGAAGGTCGCACCGAGTGACAGGAGTTCGCCGCGCTGCCACGACTTCTCGAGCATCTCGAACGCGGTCTCGCGCGGCACTCCGAGGGCCGACACCGTGGGCAATTCGATCGGTACTCCCGACATCGACAACTTGGCCTCGGCCTCGTACGTGGCGCGGTCGGCCTTCAGACGTGCCACGCGATCGGCCGGCTGTGGACCATTGATCGCCGGCACCGAGAAGTTGGGCGTGCGCTGGAAGATCACCAGCTCCTTGGCCTGTTCGGCGATGTGTGGAATCGACTGGATCGCCGACGAGCCCGTACCGATCACCGCCACACGCTGTCCGGTGAAGTCGACCCCTTCGTGCGGCCAGCGGCCGGTCACGTACACCGGTCCGCGATAGCGATCGGTGCCGTTGATGTCGGGATCCTTCGGCACCGACAGGCAACCGGTTGCCATCACGTAATGACGACAGGTGATCGTCTCTCCGGTCGAGGTGTGAACGTGCCACTTCTTGGCCACCTCGTCCCACTCGGCCTCTTCGACCTTCACCTCGAAGTCGATCCCGGAATAGAGGTCGTGCTTCTTGGCCACGTACTGCGCGTAGCGCAGGATTTCGGGCTGAGCGGCGTGCTTCTCCGACCACGTCCACTCGTCGTGGAGTTCGGGATCCCAGGTGTACGAGTAGTCGGTGGTGGCGATGTCGCACCGTGCACCGGGGTAACGGTTCCAGTACCAGGTGCCACCGACGTCGGTGCCGGTTTCGAGAACGCGCGACGAGAAGCCGAGCTTGCGCAGTTCGTGCAGGAGATACATTCCGGCGAAGCCGGCTCCCACCACGACGACGTCCACATCGTTCCTGGCCATCACATGAACCCCCCTGTCGGCGATCCCCCGGATCGACGACATGACGAGTCTCGCAGATCGACCCTGGCCGACTCAATGCGACGGATAGCGTCGAAGCTCGTGACTGATCCCACCTCCGACACCTCGGTCTCGGCTCGTGGCCTCGTCAAGCGGTACGGCGAGGTGACGGCACTCGACGGTCTCGACCTCGACGTTCCCGGAGGAACCGTTCTCGGACTTCTCGGCCCGAACGGAGCCGGCAAGACGACCGCCGTCTCGATCCTCACCACTCTCGTGCGACCCGACAGCGGCTCGGCGAGTGTGGCCGGCGTCGATGTCATGGCCGACCCGCGCGGAGTTCGCGCCCGTATCGGTTTGTCGGGCCAGTACGCCGCGGTCGACGAACACCTCACCGCCACCGAGAACCTCGAAATGATCGGCTGCCTGTACGGCATGTCGCGTCGCGAGGCTCGCCGACGCGGCCTCGAACTCCTCGATCAGTTCCGGCTCATGGAAGCCGCCGATCGTCCGCTCAAGACGTTCTCGGGGGGTATGCGTCGCCGTATCGATCTGGCCGGAGCCCTGGTGGCCGATCCCCCGGTGCTCTTCCTCGACGAACCGACGACCGGACTCGATCCCCGCAGCCGGGGCGAACTCTGGGAGGCCATCCGTGATCGCGTGCAGCGCGGCACCACGGTTCTTCTCACCACGCAGTACCTCGAAGAGGCCGACCAACTCGCCGACGAGATCGTCGTGATCGATCATGGCCACGCCATTGCGAAGGGCACGTCGGAAGAATTGAAGCGCCGAGTCGGCGGCGAACATCTCGACGTTCACGTGAGCGGTGTCGAGAACGTGCAGATCGCCGAATCGGTGCTGTCTGGTGTCGCCATCGGTCCCCTTCGCGTGCACCGTGACGAAGGCGAAGTGTCGGCGCCCGTCTCGAATGGAGTGGAGGCACTGAGCGTGGTTCTGCGCGAGTTGGAGTCGCGCCAGGTGGCCATCGTCGACATCGGTCTGCGACGACCGACTCTCGACGACGTGTTCATGGAACTCACCGGCCACGAGGCCACCGAGGAGGTCGGCTCGTGAGCGTCTTGCGTGACGCGGGCACGATCGCCCGGCGAAACATGATCCGGATCCGGCGCGTCCCCGACGTGATGGTCTTCGTCGTGATCCAGCCGCTCATGTTCGTGTTGCTGTTCGCCTACGTTTTCGGCGGATCGATCGACATTCCCGGCGGCAGCTATCGCGAGTTCCTCATCGCCGGCATCTTCGCTCAGACGGTGGTGTTCGGTGCCACCTTCACCGGATCCGGTCTGGCCGAAGACATGCAGAAAGGTCTCATCAACCGTTTTCGATCGCTGCCGATGGCGCGTTCGGCCGTGGTGGCCGGGCGCACCGTGAGCGACGTGGTGTACAACGCGCTGTCGATCGTCGTGATGTCGCTCGCCGGCCTGGCCGTGGGCTGGCGAATCCGCGGGTCGGTTCTCGACGCCGTGGTCGCCTATGCCCTGTTGCTCTTCTTCTCGTATTCGTTCTCGTGGGTCATGGCCTGTGTGGGCCTGCTGGTGCCCACTCCCGAGGTCGTCAACAACGCCACGTTCGTGATCCTGTTCCCGATGACCTTCATCGCCAACACCTTCGTGCCGTCCGACAATCTGCCCGGCGTCCTGAAGACGATCGCCGAGTGGAACCCGGTGTCGACACTGACTC
>JBEDFW010000149.1:0-5591 GCA_041174985.1 Actinomycetota bacterium
AGCGGCACCTGAGAAAGGAATCGTCGTGACCGTCGATCTCGCAACCTTCAATCCCTTCGACCCCAACACGCTCCAGTGTCCGTTCCCGCACTACGCCAAGATGCGCGAAGAGCAGCCGGTCTACGAGATCCCGGGAATGGGAATCAAGATGGTGACCCGTCACGATCTCGTGATGACGACCCTGCGCGATCCGCAGACCTACTCGTCGTCCTTCGGCACTTCGGGTATGCCCATGCCCGAGGACGTGCGCAAGCGCTTCGCCGAAGTCTTCGCCGAGGGATACCCGCGGGTCGGAACGATGCTCACGGTCGACCAGCCCGATCACACCCGCTACCGCCGACTGGTGTCGCGAGCTTTCCATCCCAAGGTGATCGCCGAACTCGAGCCGACGGTACGCGAGATCACCGTTCGCCTCATCGACTCCTGGATCGCCAAGGGCCGGATCGAGTTCGTCAGCGAGTTCGGTGTGCCTCTTCCGGTGCGCGTGATCGCCAAGGCCCTGAACGTGCCCGATGATCGTCTCGACGACTTCAAGCGTTGGTCCGACGACTCGATCGCTGGTATCGGCACCAACATCACGATCGAGGAGCGCATCCGCGCCGAGTACGGCGTGAACGAGTTCCAGCACTATTTCGCCGATCAGATCAACAAACGTCGCACCGACCCGCAGGACGACATCCTCACCAACCTCCTGAATGCGACGGTGGAGGACGACGACCCCGAAGTGACCGACAAGCGCCCCCTCGACATGCCCGAGATGTTGAGCATCATTCAGCAGCTCCTCGTCGCCGGCAACGAGACGACGACCAAGATGCTGACCGAGATGATGCGTCTTCTCGCCGAGAATCCCGAGCAATGGGACATGGTGAAGAAGGATCCGTCCCGTGTCGAGCGCATCGTCGAAGAGACTCTGCGACTCTCGACACCCACGCAGGGAATGTGGCGCATCGTCACCGCCGACACTGAACTCGGTGGCCATCCGTTGAAGAAGGGCGATCGACTGATCATCGTGTTCTCGTCGGCGAATCGCGACGAGTGCCTGTACAGCGAACCCGACGCCTTCGATCCCGACCGCGAGAATCTGCGCGACCATCTGGCCTTCGGGAAGGGCATTCACTTCTGCCTCGGAGCCAACCTGTCGAGACTCGAGGGCAAAGTGGCGCTCGAAGAACTGTCCAAGCGAATCGATTCGTTCCGCCTCGCCGATTCGAACCGCTACGAGTACTTCCCGAGCTTCATGTTGCGTGGCCTCACCAGCCTCGACATCGAATTCACCCCGGCGGGGGTGTCGGCATGAGTGGTCGTCTCGATGGCAAGGTCGCGGTCGTCACCGGTTCGAGTCGCGGAATCGGACGAGGCACGGCGATCGCTCTGGCCGAACTCGGCGCAACCGTGTACGTGACCGGTCGAACCACCGGTTCGGGTCCGCTGTCGATCGACACGACCGTGAAGATGGTGAACGACGCCGGCGGCAAGGGAATCGCCGTCCAGGTCGATCACAGTGACGATGCCCAGATCGGTCGACTGTTCGAGCGTGTGAAGTCGGATTTCGGACGCCTTCACGTTCTGGTCAACAACGTGTACAAGATTCCCGACCCGCCGGCCTGGGGTGGTGGATTCTGGGAGCACCCGGTGAGCATCTGGGACGATCAGGTCGGAATCGGACTGCGTGCGCACTACGTCGCGTCGTGGCACGCGGCTCCTCTTCTGTTCGAGGGCGGTGCTGGAGGGTCGATCATGAACGTCTCGTCGCCCGGCGGGCTCTCGTACCACTTCAGTTCTTCCTACGGAGCCGGTAAAGCCGGTCTCGACCGATTGAGTGCCGACATGGCGCTCGAGCTGAAGCCGAAGGGCATCGCGTGCTGCTCGATCTACCCGGGATCCGTCGCCACCGAGTTCATCCAGGAATGGGCCGGCGCGCGCGGAAGCGACTTGTCACAGGCTCAGACGACGCTCGGAGTCGGTCGAGCCATTGCTGCCCTCGCCATTGCCCCCGACCTCATGGAGCGTTCCGGAACCATCCAATGGATCGAGGACATTTCGGAGCAGTTCGACGTGCGCGACGAGAACGGGCGACTCGCCCCGAAGTACCACTCACGTCCTCGCTAGGTCGATCACCGCATCGGTGATCACACGTCCATCTGAGTGACGTCACCCATCGCCGAGCGGAGACCCTCGCCGCCGCGTCGCCGCTGGATGCGAGTCAGGACGTACATCGTGATCGCCAGAGCGAAGAACGAGATGACGACCATCATCGTGGCCAGTGCATTCAGAGACGGCGACGACGACGACCGCACCGCCGAATAGATCCGAACCGGGACGGTCTCGGTCGAGGCGTCGGCTTTCAAGAAACTGGAGATGACGAAGTCGTCGATCGAGGATGCGAAGACGATGACGACACTGGCGACGATCGCCGGGGTGAGGAGCGGCAGGAGGATCCAGCGCATGGCCTGGATCGGGGTGGCGCCCAGATCGCGGGCGGCGTCTTCGTAGGCGTGCCCGATCGAAACGAGCCGACCGCGGACGGTCACCACCACGAAACTCAACGTGAACGTGACGTGACCGACGAGTTGGGCCGGTCGACCGAGAGGCACCCAGGTCAACAGGTGATCGAAAGAGATGAGGAGTGCCGCGCCCATGACGATCTCGGGAGTGATGAGAGGAATGGAGTTCGTCCAATTGACGACGCGTGCCGTACGGGCCCGCCAGCGGTGGAGTCCGATCGCGAGAGCGACTCCGAGTGGAACGGCGATGGCGATGGTTCCCGCAGCGAGCACGAGAGAGTTCCGCAATGCGGTCCGGAGAGTGGGGTCGTGGAGGAGTGACTGTTCGGGGTCACCCGTCCACCAACGCAGGGAGAACCCCTGCCAGGTCGAACGGCTGCGACCGTCGTTGAACGAGAAGAGGACGGCGATGACGACGGGGACCAGAGTCCACACGAGGTACAGCCACGTGGTGACCGCCAGTCCGCGTCGGCGCCCGCTCACGATTCCTCCCGACGGCGGGTCCGTTCGAGGCCGATGAGGTACCACGACATGCCGATCGCCAGAGCCGCCGAGAGAACGAGGACGAGTGTGGCTCCCTTCTGCTTCTGGCGGCTGGCGTTCAAGAAGAAGTCGATCTGATTGCCGATCATCTCCGTGCGCGGTGACCGGGACAAGAGGTCGTTGGTGTAGTAGTCGCCGAACATGGGCAGGGCCACGAGAACGACACCCGCTGCGATGCCGGGTCGCGACAGCGGGAGAGTGATGCGGTGGAACGATCGCCACGGCGATGCGCCGAGGTCCTGAGCGGCGTCGACGAGGTTCCAGTCGATGCGCTCGAGTGACGCGTACAGCGGGAGGATGAGGAACGGGACGTATCCGTAGACGAGTCCGAGAATCACGGTCACGTGGTTGCCGTTCAGCCATTGCTGTTCGATGCCGATCCAGTCGAGGGCTCGGGTTGCCCAGCCGTCGGGTTCGAGAAGGTTCACCCAGGCGAGGAGTCGCATGAGGAAACTGACCCAGAACGGCAGGATCATGAGCCCGAGCAACCAGGTGCGCCGACGCAACGACGAGCGAGCGACGTAATAGGCAACCGGATAGCCGATGACGAGACAGAAGGCGATTGCCGCAACGACGTAGACGGTGGTCCGAAGGAACACTCCGCGCAACGGACCGCTGATGACGCTCGACAAGGTGTCGCCGGCGTCGGCGAACTGCCAGTCGGCCGGATTCCAGACGGGTATCGCGTCACGGAAGACCGGATCGACTCGGCCGAAAGCGATGCACGCGATGGCGTACACGGGAACGAGGAAGAAAAGTGTCAGCCACGCCGTTCCCGGAAGGGCCAGTGCGGGCCAGAGAAGCCGATTGTCAGCCGGAGGTGAACGTCGTCCAGGCATCGATCCAGAGCGTGTCGACTGCGGGTTCGAGGGTGACCAGACGAAGTCCGTCGTCGTAGCGGGTGGGTGTCACGAGAGCATCGACCAAACTGTCGGGGATGACGCCACGATCGATGAGGAGGTCGGTGGTGATCGGTTCGAGGGCCGGTTGATATCCGACGAACACCTGGTTGGCGAGAGCATTGTCGACGTCGAGCAGGTAATCGACGAAGTGATGGGCGAGCACGGGATGGGTGGCGGCCGATCCGACGGCGAAGAAGTCGTTGGCCGTGATGGTGTTCTTCGGATACCAGAAACCGAGCGACATCGGGTCGCCGTCCTCGGGCAGATAGCCGATGCCAGCGAGCATGTCACCCGACCAGCACAGTCCGATGTCGCGATTGCCGGCGGGTATCTCCTGGTAACTCAAGATGTCGACTTGGGGGCGAGTGGCCGCGCTCATCTCGTTCAGTGCGGACACGGCGCGATCGATCAGTTCGGCGTCGCCGGTGTTGACGTCGAACACTCCGTTGCGAAAGAGAGCCATGTTGATCGTGTCGCGATAGGAGTCGAGGACCCCGACTCGACCCGAATAGGTCGAGTCCCACAGCACGTTCCATCCGTCATCGCCCGAGAAAGACGAGGTGTCGACGTCGCGGTCGGTGCGATAGCCGATGCCGTTCGCATAGATGACGTGCGGGACCGTGTACTGCGAGCCGACGTCGTAGTAGGGGTTCTGTAGACCGGTGATGACGTTCGAGAAGTTGGTGAGATACGAACGATTGATCGGTTGGATCAAATCGGCGGCGACGAGCAGAGCGAGTGATGTATCGGTCATGCCGAGGATCACATCGGCCTCGACGGAGCCCGATCGCAATTTCGCCACCGCCTCCTCTTCGGTCACGTACGTGGAGATCTCGACGGTGACGCCGTAGGTCTCCTCGAAGGCTGCGACCACGTCGGGGTTCACGTAGTCGGCATAGTTGTAGACGCGCAGTGTTCCGGACTCGGGTGCCAGTCCGTCGGCGATCGACTCACGCGTGACGGGCAGGGTGATGGGACGGTCGGGCGTTCCGATGGGAAGCGACGGTGCATTCGACGTCGAGGACGAACCGCCACACGCGGACAGGATCGAAGGAGCGACGATCGCCGTTCCCACGCCGAGTCCGGACAGACGAAGGAAACGTCGGCGGTCGAAGCCAGAAGTGGTCACGGAACCCCCTCGCGATCGGTGAACTATCGCCGATCATTCCACACGCTGAACGTCAGAACGAGAGTTCGAGGCGATCGACGCCGCGAATGGTCAGGCGGTCGCGCCAGGTGATGTCGCCGACGGCCGACATGGTCGGAAATCGGGAGACCAGCGAGCCGACGGCGATCTCGGCTTCGAGGCGGGCCAGGCTCGCGCCGAGGCAGTAGTGGATGCCAGCGGCCAGGGCCACGTGGCGATTGGCGTTGGGGCGATCGAGACGCAGTCGGTCGGGATGTTCGAAGATCGACGGATCGTGGTTGGCCGCACCGAGAACCGTGGTGACGATGGTGCCGGGTTCGACCACGATCGGACCCTCGAGTCCGAGGTAGGTGACCGGAACCATCGGCACACGGACGGTCTGTTGCACCGGACCGTCGAACCGCAGACATTCGTCGACCGCGCGGGATGCCAGGGACGGGTCCTGATGCCAGGCGTCGAGTTGATCGCGATTGTTGAGCAGCGCGTTCACCGAAT
>JBEDFW010000150.1:0-7860 GCA_041174985.1 Actinomycetota bacterium
CGCCGCTTCCGAACGGCACGTCGGTGATCACCTGATTGATACGGATGACCGCGGAGATCTTCGGGGTCTGACCCTCGTACTTGGCGCGGATGGCACGGGCGGCGTCCATCCATTCGTCCGACAGGAATTCGTGGCTCATGCGGCCGACCATACACCCGTCACGGTCACACCAGCACGGTCGAAGTGGTGACCGACTCGAGGAAGGCGTGGTCGATCTCGACACCGCACCCCGGTCGGGTCGGGACGGTCACGTGCCCGTCGGAGAGGCGCACCGGCTCGTCGACGACGTCGCGCGCCCAGAACCGTTCCGACGCCGACACGTCGCCCGTGATCGTGAAGTTCGGCAGGGCGGCGAGAGCGAGATTCATCGCGCGACCGATTCCCGTTTCGAGCATTCCACCGCACCACACCGGAACACCTCGCTCGGCACACACGTCGTGCACTCGAATGGCCTCGAGATATCCGCCGACTCGTCCGGCCTTGATGTTGACGATCGAACAGGCGCCCCGCTCGATGGCGTCGACGGCGGCGCGCGCCGACGTGATCGATTCGTCGAGGCAGATCGGAGTACCGACCTGACCGGCGATGATCGCGTGTCCGGTCACGTCGTCCTCGGGCAGGGGCTGCTCGATCAGGATCAGTCCGAAACGATCGAGTCGAGCGAGATGAGCCCCGTCGTCTCGCGTGTAGGCGGTGTTGGCGTCGACTTGCAGTGGAATCCGATCGCCGAACGTGCGACGGATCTCGGCGACCGGCTCGAGGTCCCAGCCCGGTTCGATCTTCAACTTGATGCGGACGTATCCGTCCTCGAGGTATCCGCCGACGACTCGCACGAGTTCGTCGATCGTCGACATGATGCCGACCGACACTCCGGAGGGAACTCGATCGCGCCGGGCGCCGATGGCCGATGCGAACGACGTTCCGTTGGCTCGCAATTGCGCGTCGAGCACCGCGGCCTCGATCGCACCTTTCGCCATGCGGTGGTCCTTGACGGCTTCGAGCAGATCACCGACGTCGTTCGCGTGCATCGACGAACCCCGAGGCAGGCGGGGAAGCAAGTGATGGATGCTCACGTGCTGCGCACCTTCGACGTATTCACTCGAGTAGAGGGGATCGTTGCCGGCCACGCACTCGCCCCAGCCATCGGGACCGTCGGTGAGAGCTCTCACGATCAATATGTCACGAGCGGTCTCGGTGCCGAACGACGTACGGAACGGCGACACCAACGGAAGAGCGATGCGTCGCAACTCGAAACCGCGGACGCCGACGGGTGCGAGCTCGTTGAGTCTGTTCATGTGCGATCCGATCGGGGACGGGCGACGTAGGAGCCTTCGGCCGACAGGCCGACGATGTCGTGGTCGCTGAGCAACGACTGTAGGTCGGTTCGCAGAGATCGGCGCCAGCGACGGGCCTCGTCGCCGTCGATGCGACGAACGGTCACGATGTCAGGCGGAGTCGGCACCACGTGGTCACCGGGTCGAACGTCGACCGCCGACAGGGGCGAATCCCAAGCGGCTCGTGAACGTGGTGAATCGACGTCCCAGCGGGCGAGAAGACGATCGGATTCGTCGTCTCCGTTGATGTCGTCTCTCAACGGACCGTAGAAGTTCTCGTGGTACTCGATCGCTTCGGCACCGAGCACGTGCAGGTTGAACCAGGCGTTGCGACGCACGAGCGGATCGAAGGTCCAGGTGATGGCCGCGAGCCCGTTGTCGCGCGCCCATTCGTACTGATGCCTCTTCAGTCGTCGGCCGAGACCCTCGTTCTGGAGCCCGGGAACGACACCGGTGATGTGGGAGTGCAGACACGAGTCACCCCGGTGTCGCGCGAGCACACCGAACGACGCTCCGATCATTCGCCCGTCGTCGAAGGCTCCGGCCACGTAGCCGCCGGCGTGCGAGAGGGCGACGAGGAAGTCGGCTCCGACCAGGCCACCGGGAGCGACCCCCCAGACCTCGTCGGCCACGGCGAGCACCGCGTGCATCTCGTCGAGGGAACGGAGTTGACGTAATTCGATCATCGGTCGAACAGCGTCACGGGGCAACGGCCGGGCGATCGAGGTCGCGGGCCCAGCGGTACGCGACCCGGACGGCGAGCAACTGGCGGGTGTTCGGTGCGGTGTCCTGAGAGAATTCGTCGCGATAGGTGGAGTCGGTGGTGAGTACGACGGTGAAGTACATCCCGACGAAGGCGCCGAGGAAACCGGCCACGCGAAGCAAGGGTTCGGTGAGGACGAGTTCACGTCCACCGGCGTTCAACGTTGCCAGAACGTTCAGCGAATCCTGCCCACCGGTCCAGGTGACCTGGGTGTCGACGGGGATGGCGAGGAAACCGAGCAACACGAAGAAACCGAACATCGACACGGCGACGAGCGTGATCTGAAGTGCTTGGTTGAACGTCGTGAGCAGGTAGAGATCGACCCGTTCGCGCAACGACAGACTCTCCGGTGGGTCGCCGACCATCGGAAGTTCGATTCCGTGCGCGGGTGTGTCCTCGAGCAGGAGTCGAACGTCGCTCCAGGCGTCGAATTCGGCCAGTCCGTTGATGAGGCGGGGCACCCGGGACAACACGAAGACCGACCCGAGAAGGAAGAAGATGCCGATCACGACCGGGTAGGTCCAGCCGTGAAGAAGTCCGGCCATCTGCCAGACCTCGGCGTTGATGAAGAGGAACGTGGTGAAGAGAAGCAGGAGGGGGAGGGCGCGTACGAGCAGGTTCCAGACGAGTCCGATCTGACCGGTGGTCGATCGGATGGCCCACACCGTGAGTGGGACGACTGCGTTGCTCACCCCGATCCAGATGATCACGAGAACGGCGGCGCCTTCCACCGTCGCTTGTACGGCGTCGACCCACTGGCCGAAGATCGCGCTCGGGATCGCCGGCCCGATCACGAACGTCACCAGTTCGGGTGGTCCGACGCGAGTGGGCATCGACCAGAAGGGCCGACGCAACGCGAGATTGGTGACCGACCATCCGAGCACCATCACGGCGATCGT
Source organism: Actinomycetota bacterium (assembly GCA_041174985.1). GTDB lineage: Bacteria > Actinomycetota > Acidimicrobiia > Acidimicrobiales > Ilumatobacteraceae > Casp-actino8. The sequence continues at coordinate 2,997 of JBEDFW010000150.1, forward strand.
CACGACGGCCGCCATCGCGTTGCGCCCGGCCGACCACTCGGCCAGATCGAGCGAATTGAGACCACCGAGCAGATAGGCCACGACGAGGATCGGAATGGCACGGGTGAGAGCGTCGGCTCGATTCTCGTACACCACGGCGAAGTGCGGGACACCCCGGCGGATCAGCCACCGTTCGATGTCACGACGCCGTTCGTCGGTCAGCCGTCCGGAGGTCACGACGTGAGGCTAGAGGGTCGTTCGGGAGGGCTCGGCAGAACGTCGACGCCTGCGCAGGACCGTCCGACGACCCTTCGCTTGACGAAATGTCAATTGCGACACACGGTCCGGAGGCGAACAGGTTCGTCGGATGCGGTGTCGAGAGGCCACGATAGGAAGTCGCTTATGGCTCGCATCCTGGTCACCGAAGAAATCGCCGAGGGCGGACTCGATCGCCTTCGGGCGGCCGGGCACGACGTGATCGTGCGCACCGACCTGTCGCCGGCCGAACTTCCGGCGGCGTTGGTCGGGGTCAACGCTCTCATCATTCGCTCGGCCACTCAGGTGACCGCCGACGTGTTGGCGGGGGCGACCGACCTCGTGGTGGTCGGACGGGCCGGTATCGGTCTCGACAACGTCGACGTCGAGGCAGCCACCACTCGCGGAGTCATGGTGGTCAACGCTCCGCAGAGCAACATCGTGTCGGCCGCCGAACACACGATGGCTCTGTTGCTCGCATCGGCTCGCAACGTCGCCCAGGCCCACGCCGCACTCAAGGCCGGTCGCTGGGAGCGCAGTCGTTGGGAAGGCGTCGAGCTCGCCGACAAGACGCTCGGCATCGTCGGACTCGGTCGGATCGGAAAACTCGTCGCGCAGCGCGCCGCTGGTTTCGGCATGCGCCTCGTCGCGTACGACCCGTTCGTGACTCCGGATCGCGCTCGACAGATGAACGTCGATCTCGTCCCGCTCGACGATCTCGTCGCACAGAGCGATTTCATCACCGTGCATCTGCCCAAGACCAAAGAGACCAAGGGCATCATCGGTCGCGAGATTCTCGCCAAGGCCAAGACCGACCTTCGAGTCATCAACGTGGCGCGGGGTGGAATCGTCGACGAAGAGGCCTTGGCCGAGGCGGTGCGCTCCGGGCGAATCGCCGGCGCCGCTCTCGACGTGTTCGACGTCGAGCCGTGCACCGACAGTCCGTTGTTCGAACTCGATGCGGTGGTCGTGACACCTCATCTCGGCGCGAGTACGCGTGAGGCCCAGGACAAAGCCGGCGACACCATCGCCGACATGGTGCAGTTGGCGCTCGCCGGCGAGTTCGTACCGTTCGCCGTCAACGTCTCGGCGGCCGAAGCCAACGAAACCTTGCGGCCGTTCCTACCCCTCGCCGAACGCCTCGGACGACTGTTCGCGACTCTGGTGGGCGGAGTACCGACCCAACTCGACATCAGCACCGAGGGCGAGATCGCGCAGTACGACAACCGAATCCTCACCCTCAGCGTGTTGAAGGGTTTCTTCGGAGCGATCAGCGACGAACCCGTCACGTACGTCAACGCTCCGCAGTTGGCCAAGGCCGCGGGGGTCGACGTGCGCGAACTCGCGTCGCGGGAGTCGCAGGAGTACGTCAATTTGCTCACGTTGCGCGGTGGCGGGCACAGCATCGCCGGAACGCTCACGGGTCGACGCGGAGAGTCGCGACTGGTCATGATCGAGGATCACACGACCGACGTCCCGCCGGCCGAGAACATGCTCGTGGTGCGCAACGACGACCGACCTGGTGTGATCGGGCTCGTCGGTACGGTGCTCGGTGACGCTGGTGTGAACATCAACGACATGGACGTCGGACGCAGCCCGCAACCCGGTTCGGCGTTGATGGTGATCGCCACGTCGGGTCCGGTGCCCGATGACGTGCTCGACACCTTGCGCTCGTCGCCCGGAATCGTCTCGCTTCACACGCTGCACGCCTGACGGGCGTCAGGAGAAAGCGACGGCGCGTATCTCGTCACGCGTCGTCTCGGCGGCGCGGCGAGTGGCATCGACCCAATTCGCTCCGGAGGCCGCGTACAGAACGGCCCGTGACGAGTTGATCATCATTCCGTAGCCGGTCGAATCGCGTCCGGCGCGAACCGTGGCGACGACATCGCCGCCTTGGGCACCGATTCCGGGCACGAGAAGTGGGAGGTCGCCGACGATCGAGCGGACGCGGCGCAATTCGTCGGGAACGGTGGCACCCACCACGAGGGCGACCTCTCCCTTGGCCGCCCAGTCGTCGACGGCGAGTCGAGCGATCCTCTCGTAGAGGGGTGCGCCACCGACGTCGAGGTTCTGCAGATCGGCACCGCCGGGATTCGACGTGCGACAAAGAACGATCACACCCCGGTCGCGATGGGCGAGGAACGGTTCGATCGAATCGGTGCCGAGGTACGGATTCACGGTCACGGCATCGGCGCCGTAGCGCTCGAAGGCCTCGATGGCGTAACGCTCGGCCGTCGAGCCGATGTCACCCCGTTTGGCGTCGAGGATCAGAACCGCGTCGGGACACGATGCCCGAACGTGCGCGCACAGCAGTTCGAGTTCACGTTCGGCACCGATCGCCGCGAAGTAGGCGATCTGGGGTTTGAAGGCGCACACTGTGTGAGCCGTGGCATCGACGACGGCGCGACAGAAGTCGAGGGTGCCACGGGGCGAGCGTTCGACTCCTTCGGGAAACTTGTCGGGATCGGGATCGAGCCCGACACACAACATCGAATCGGCGCGGTGCCAGGCCGATCGGAGTTTGGCGTGGAAGGACAGCGTCAGCCCTCGACGGTGATGGCGGCCGTGGGGCAGAGATCCGCGGCCTGCTCGACCTTCTCGCGGAGCTCTTCGCCCGGCTCTTCTTGAAGCACGTAGAGATAACCGTCGCTGCGTACCTCGAAGACCTCGGGGCACACCTGCATGCACGAACCCGTGGATGCACAAACGTCGAAGTCGACCGTGACTCGCATGTCTCTCTCCTTGTCGTCAGATGCCGACGATAGTGCTCAGTGCCGGGACTCGTGGCGTTCGTGGGCCGACAGAACGGCTCGGAGCGAGGCGGTCACGGTGTTCTCGTCGGTGCCGACGCCCCAGAGAACCTCTCCCGAACCATCGACCGTCTCGACGTAGGCCACCGCTTCGGCCTCCGAACCCTTGCCGATGGCGTGCTCGCTGTAGTCGACCACGTCGATCGTGGCCCCGAGACCGCTGCGCATGGCCGCCACGAAAGCGTCGATCGGACCGTTGCCGTCTCCGGACACGGTCACGTGTCGGCCGTCGACCAGCAACTGAGCGGTGATGGACGTCCGACCGCCGTTGCTCGATTGACTGCGCATCTCGTGACTCTCGAGGACATAGCGAGGTGCGGTCGGGAGATATTCGGTCCGAAAGGCGTCCCACATGGTGAGCGGACTGATCTCGGTTCCCATGTCCTCGGTGATGTGCTGGATGTTCTTCGAGAACTCGATCTGGAGACGGCGCGGAAGATCGAATCCGTGCTCGGTCTTCATCACGTAGGCGACTCCACCCTTGCCGCTCTGACTGTTGACGCGGATGACCGCCTCGTAGGTCCGCCCGAGGTGCTTGGGATCGAGAGGCAGGTAGGGAACTCCCCACTGGTCGTATTCGCCGGGTGCCCGGCCGGCCGCGGCCGCCTTGCGGTCGATCGCCTCGAACCCCTTCTTGATGGCGTCCTGGTGACTGCCACTGAACGCGGTGTAGACGAGGTCGCCCACGTAGGGGTGACGTGGGTGCACGGGAAGTCGGTTGCAGTACTCGGCGGTGCGACGCAGCGCGTCGATGTCGGAGATGTCGAGTTCGGGATCGACGCCGTTGACGAACAGATTCATGGCCAGATTGACGATGTCGACGTTGCCGGTTCGCTCGCCGTTGCCGAACAACGTGCCCTCGACTCGATCGGCGCCGGCCATCACGCCGAATTCGGCGGCGGCGACGGCGCAGCCGCGGTCGTTGTGCGGGTGCAGACTGATGACGACCGAGTCACGATTCTTGATCGTGCGACCGAACCATTCGATCACGTCGCCGTAGACGTTGGGGCTGTAGCACTCGACGGTGGCGGGCAGATTGAGGATCAGCGGCTTGTCGGGAGTGGGCTGGATGACGTCCATGACGGCCTCGCACACTTCGATGGCGAACTCGGGTTCGGTGAGCGTGAAACTCTCGGGGGAGTACTCGTAGCGAACGTCGGTGCCGGCCAGGGTTGGTTCGAGCGACTTGCACTTGCGGGCGGCATTGACGGCGATGTCGACGATCCCGGCCTTGTCGAGATTGAACACGACGTCGCGCTGCAGGGGATTGGTCGAGTTGTAGAAGTGAACGATCGCCTTCTTGGCGCCACGCAGTGATTCGTAGGTGCGTTCGATGAGTTCGTCGCGACTCTGAACCAGAACCTGGATCCAGACGTCGTCGGGGGAGATGTTCTCCTCGATGAGCTGACGGACGAAATCGAAGTCGGGTTGGCTGGCCGACGGGAAGCCGACCTCGATCTCGGTGAAGCCCATCTGCACCAGGACGTCGAACATGCGTCGCTTGCGTTCGGGGTCCATGGGGTCGATCAGGGCCTGATTGCCGTCGCGGAGGTCGACCGAGCACCAGAGCGGGGCCTTGGTGATGACGGTGTCGGGCCAGGTGCGGTCGTGGAGGACGAGGGGGATGAACGGCGCGTACTTGTCGTGGGACATGCGACCGATGCCCTTGTTCACGAATTGCGGATGGCGGGTGCTGTTCATGTTCTCTCCTGGTTCGGTGGCGGCTCGTGGGGCAAAGAAAAAACCCCGGCGCTGGAGCGCACGGGGTTCGGCGAACGCGATATGGGGCGTCCGCCCTACATAAGGAGGAGGCCCAACAG
>JBEDFW010000151.1:0-10659 GCA_041174985.1 Actinomycetota bacterium
AAACGGTCAGGAGGGGACATGAGCACCACCACAGCCCACGAAGACATCATCGCCACCCGCGACGCCGCGGTGCACGTGTCGAAGGATCGCGTGGAGATGAACGGTCAGCGGATCGGACCGGTCGTCCACCTCGCCGAGGAGCGAGCCCGACTGGCCTCTCTCACCTGGCAGCACTTCGACGTGAAGCGACTCGGCTCGACGATCGGCGCCGAACTTCATGGCGTCGACATCACCACCGAACTCCCCCAGCCCGTGATCGACGAGATTCGCCAAGCCCTTCTGGCCTACAAGGTCATCTTCTTCCGCGAGCAGCCACTCACGCCCGAGCGCCACGTGGCCTTCGCTCGCCGTTTCGGCGAACTCGAGATCCACCCCTTCCTCCCCTCCAACACCGGTGTGCCCGAACTCGTCCGGTTCGAGAAGTCCTTCGACGTGAAGGGATACGAGAACACGTGGCACTTCGACGTCACGTGGCGGGAGGTTCCGTCGATGGGAGCCATCCTGCACGCGATCAAGGTTCCCGAATCCGGAGGGGACACGCTGTTCTCCGACATGTACGCCGCCTACGACGGGTTGCCCGACGACGTCAAGCAGCGCATCGACGGCCTCGACGCCGAGCACGACTACGTGAAGGCTTTCGGACGACAGGTCCCGGCCGAACGCGTGGCTGAGATGCGTGCCAAGTACCCGACCGTCGTTCATCCCCTGGTGGCCCGTCACCCCGAAACCGGTCGCAAACACCTGTACAACAACCCGATCTTCATGAACGACATCCTCGGCGTCTCGGCGGACGAGAGCGAATACCTGAAGACCGAACTGTGGCGCGAGAGCAACAACGTCGAGTACCAGTGTCGCTTCAAGTGGGAGGACGATTCGGTGGCCTTCTGGGACAACCGCTCCTGCCAGCACTACGCGAGCAGCGACTACTGGCCCGAGATCCGCATCATGGAGCGGGCCAGCATCGTGGGTTCCCGCCCGTCACGCTGACCGGCGTCACCGACTCTCGACGACGCTGACTAGGGTTCGGCCATGGCCGACCAGCAACAGAGCGATCCGCTCGACGAAGAATTCGATTTTCGCGTCGCGTTGAATCGCGGCGGTCGCGGTGAGGCTGGTCATCCGGTCCGCCCGGAGATCAAACTCCTCGACCCGTCCTTCTACGCCGACTTCGACGAACTCACGTCGTGGATGCGACGCGAAGCTCCCTTGTACTGGGACGACGAAACCGGAATCTGGGGAGCGGCCTCGCATGAGCACGTGTCGATGATGAGCCGCGAATGGCACACCTTCTGCTCGGGCAAGGGTTCGCGTCCCGAGAGCTCCGTGCCGTCGATGATCAACTTCGACGCGCCCGAGCACACCAAACGCCGCCGTTTGGTTGGACACGGCTTCACCCCCCGACGGGTGGCCGATCACGAGCCCTACTTGCGCGCCAAGGTCACCGAGCTCATCGACGCCGTGATCGACCGTGGCCGTTGTGACGTCGTGGCCGACATCGCCACTCCCCTGCCGATGTACATGATCGGCGAATTGATGGGACTTCCCGAAGAGGACCACGAGACTCTGCTCCATTGGTCCGACCTCTTCGCCACCGGAGGCGAGCACATTCGCACCGAGGTCGAGCGCGCCGTCGTCGACTGGAACGACTACATCATGGCCAAGGTCGACGCTCGTCGCGGTTCGCCGGCCGACGACCTCGTGAGTCTGATCGTCAACGCCGAATGGGAGGGTGAACGACTCTCCGACATCGACATCATGTTCGAAACGATGCTCGTCCTCGTCGGCGGCGACGAAACCACCCGCCACGTGATCTCGGGTGGGGTCGCTGCCCTGTTGCAGCACCCCGATCAACTCGCGCTCCTGCGTCGTGATCCGTCACTTCTCCCCGGAGCGGTCGAGGAAATGCTTCGTTGGGCGACACCGGTCCGCAACATGAATCGCACCGCCACTCGCGACGTCGAGGTGGACGGCTTCACGGTTCGTGAGGGCGATCGCGTCCTGCTCCTCTATCCGTCGGCCAATCGCGACGAGAAGGTGTTCACCGATCCGTTCCGGTTCGACATCACTCGACAACCCAACGATCACGTGGCCTTCGGGGCCTACGGTCGCCACCATTGCCTCGGAGCGCCACTGGCGCGACTCGAATTGCGCATCCTGTTCGAAGAACTAATCGCCCGGCTCGACGACCTGGCTCTCGACACCGATCACATCGAATGGCGAACGGGCAATTTCGTTCTCGGCCCGAACGTGGTGCCGATCACGTTCACCGCACGCTGAGCAGTTTGCCCATTCGATCGATTTCGGCCTGGGCGACCACGACGATCTCGTCGCCACCCTTCTGCAACGAGGGCAAATCGGGAACGACGTCGCTCCAGGTCATGGTGAGGTCGGCCCACGCACGACCGTCACCCACGATGGTTCCTTCGACGCCCAAACGGGCTGCCGTCGCCGACGCCTCCGCCGACTGAGGCACGGCGGTCAAGCGAAAGGTCACGAAGCCCCGTCGGGGAATGTCGACATGGTCGACCGACGGCAAGGTGCCCATGACGATCGTGTAATCCATGCCGGCTTCCTTGTGCACGTACTTGGTCTTGAAGTCGGGGCGGTTCTGCATGTCGATGAACGAGCGTCGGGTCGGGTACTTCACGATGCCCATGCGGTCCCATTCGCCCTCGCATCCCTGGGCCACGATCGTTCCGTGGAAGGCCACGTGAGCACCGATCCGCTCGAGCACGTCGACGGGTGCGTATTTGTCGTCGGCATCCTTCCCCGAGATCGACGATTCGGTCGTCGAGGGGTCGCGGTACTCGGCGACCGTCTTGTACTTCATGAAATTGACCATGTAGATCGGCCCGTCGTTCTCCGGAGCTCGCGTGGCGAGGTCGGCGGCGTACGTCATGTCGATGGTTCCGAAGCGCATGTTCGGACCGTATCAGTCCGTCGACGCTTCTGGCACACGCTCTGACATAAGGTTGGGCATGGCCGACGATCGAACCCTCGCCTCCCTCCGCCGACGCATGGCTGCCATGCACTCGCTCTACGACGATGCGTTGGCCACCATGGACGAGTCGCACGTGAATCACCAGGAGCGACCCGGCACCTTGCCCATCGCCTTCTCGTTGTTTCACTACGCCAACATGCACGACGCCTCGTTCATGCTGCTCACCGGTCAGGCTCCCATCTGGAACGACGACTGGTTCGCTCGCGTGAATCCGTCGATCAACGACCACGGCAAACACCGCACCGTCGACGAGATGACGGCGCAGCGCATCGGCGACCTCGGGGCCTTCCGTTCCTACATCCGTCAGGTCTTCGATCGCACCGAGTCCTGGCTCGCCACTCTGTCGGCCGATGATCTCGACCGCATCGTGATCACTCGCCCGTTCCCGCCTCAGATCGCGTCCACGTTCAGCGCACGGGTGGCCGGCGACGACGGAATCACGGTGCTCGACGGAATCGAGTGCTGGCTCTACCAACATGGTCTACGCCACATGGGAGAAATCGAATTGGCCCGCAGTTTCGTCGGGCTCTCGGGGATGACCAGTTAGGGAAGAAGTACCCCGGGGTTCAAGATCCCATCGGGATCGAGCGCTCGCTTGATGGCAACCATCGCCGCGATCTCGGCCGGTGATCGCACCAGGTGCAGCCAGGCCCGCTTGGCCACGCCGATGCCGTGTTCGGCCGAGATACTGCCACCTCTCTCGACCACGTGACCAAGAACGACGTCGGTCAGTTGGTCCTCGTCGCCCGAGCCTCCCACCACGTTCACGTGCATGTTGCCGTCGGCCACATGACCGAACACGAACGTTCGCGCGCCTGGTCGAACGGTCTCGATCGCAGTCGGGATCGACTCGACGAATTCGGCCAATCGTGCGAGTGGGACCGTGACGTCGAACTTGAACGGCACTCCGAGAGCGTTGATGGAAGGAGTCTGCTCTTCGCGCCAACGCCACATCGCCGACCGGTGCGACGCGGTGACGGCGACCGAGACCTCGACCGAGGGGAACTCGGCGAGCACCGTCGACAGCGCTTCCGACTGGTCGGACGTGCTCGAGCACTCGATCACCACGTGAGCCGCGCGGTCGGGCAGGGTCGAGTCGGTGCCGGTCACCTCTCGCACGAGAGCGACGCCGTCACGTGTGACGAGCTCGGCGGCATCGACACTGTCGAGGCGAGAGCACACCGAGGCGGCCACCGCGACGGCTTCGGTGACGTCACCACACGAGACGAGGGCCGTCACCACGTGGGGCGCTCGGGGCACGAGTTGCAAGCGAGCGGCAGTGACGATTCCGAGCGTTCCCTCGCTGCCGCACAGGAGACCGGCCAGATCGAAACCCGTGTTGTCCTTGATCAATCCGCCGAGGTGCGACACGACCTCGCCGGAACCGAGCACGGCTTCCACGCCCACCACTTGACGGCGCGTCATGCCGTAGCGAACGACGTTGATTCCCCCGGCGTTGGTGGCCAACGACCCACCAACTGTGGCCGATCCACGGGCACCGAAATCGACCGGATAGCGAAGATCCCATCGAGCCGCATGTTCTTGGAGTTCTTGCAGCGTGACTCCGGCACCCGCGGTCACCTGACGTGCCAGCACATCGACATCGGAGATGACGCGAAGACGTCGAGTCGACACGATCACTTCGTCGCGACGAGGAACGGACGCCCCCACCAGTCCGGTGTTGCCCCCCTGGGGCACGAGGGACACCGCCCGTCGGCGGGCCCACTGCACCACGCCGGCAACCTGTTCGGTGTTCGCCGGGCGCACGATGCACGAACCCACACCCCGGTACCGACCGGTCCAATCGGTCACGTCGGCGGTCTCGGTCGCACGCACGTGATCGGCTCCGACGATGTCGCCGAGTTCCCGCTGCATCTCGTCGATTCGAAGCACGCCCTCAGGGTAGCGATCGGTCATCTAGGGTGGAGTCGCCAGTCGCACACGTCGCAGAGGGGGCGCACGATGCAGGCACCGACCAACATGTCCGAACTCGACTCGGGATGGCTCAGCCATGCCCTCGGCACGCGCGTCGATTCGTTCTCCAGCACGGTGATCGGCACCGGTGAAGGATTCATGGGCCAATTGGCCCGTGTGAGCCTGGAGGGCGCCGGCCTTCCGCGGCACGTCATCGTGAAGATGCCGACGAGCGATCCGGGCGGTCGAATGATCGGCGAGATGATGCGCGTCTGGGAACGTGAACACCGCTTCTACACCGAGGTGGCCCCGCGCATGTCCGAACGGTCGATGAGTTTCCGGGTTCCCCGATGTCTGTACTCGTCGGCCGATCCTTACGTCCTCGTCCTCGAGGATCTTCATCCACTCGCGCCCGGCGACCAGGTGGCCGGCCCCACCCTCGAACAGGCCCGTTCGGCCATCGATGCGGCGGCCTCCCTCCACGGCTCGTGGTTCGATCGTCCCGAATTGCACGAACTGACGTGGATGCCCGACATCTCCGATCCGATGAGCGCATCGGTGGGGTCGATGTTCGACATGGGCTGGCCCACCTTCCTCGCCCGCTATCAGGACTCGCTTCCCGAGCGTGTCCTGCGCTGGTGCGAGGCGTTCGCACCGCGGGTCGTCGACTGGATCCAGACCTACGCCAATTGGCCACTCACCCTCATCCACGGTGACTTCCGACTCGACAACATGTTCTTCGGAGCCGATGACTCGATGACGCTCATCGACTGGCAGTTGTCGATGCGAGCTCCGAGCACCACCGACCTCGTGTATTTCCTCGGCACCAACATTCCGACCGAGATGAGACGCGCCACGCAGACCGACCTCATCGAGAGGTACTCCCGGGCGTTGCGCGCACTCGGTGTACCCGCCGAATGGTCGGATCCGGCCCGGATCACCCAGGGTTATGCCGAAGGCTGCCTCTTCTACTGCACGTCGTTCGCGGCCAGCATCCTCACACTCGACACCGCGAACGAACGTGGCGCCGCACTCATGGACTCCCTGGTCCGTCGTGCCTTCTCGGCCGCCGACGATCTCGACGCCGGCCATCGCATCGGGCTCTAGAGGCGGATGTCGTTGCGTCGCGCGATCAGGTCGGTCGCCCGGCGACCCGCGGCCTCACCCGCTCTCTCGAACGCGGTTTCGACACGCCATTCGGCACGTTCACGAACCGGATCCTCGAAGAGTTGCGACTCACGGATACGTCGTTCGATCGCCACGGCATAAGCGTCCACGTCGGTCGCGATCCGGAGCACACCGCCCGGACGGAGCACTCGCGACACTCGGGCCAGCCGCTCGTCGGTGAAGAGACGTCGATGTGCCTGAGCATTCTTCGGCCACGGATCGGGAAAGAACGCCCACACCTCGTCGATCGAGGCGTCGGGAAGACGTTCGACGAAGACCAACGCATCCCCCTCCACCACCCGAAGATCGGTGAGCGCATAGGTCGCGATGTCGTCGAGCAGACGGGCGATCCCGGGTCGATGGACGTCGACGGCGATCACCGCCGTCCCGGGCAGATGACGCACCACGTGCGACGCCAGATCGCCGTTGCCGCATCCGATCTCGAGACAGATCCGAGTCTGGGGTGCGAAGATCGAGCGAGGATCGATCGGGCCGCCCGATTCGGCCAAGCCGAAGGTGGGCATGAGTTCGCTCATCACGTCGGCCCGTCGCGCACCGAGTCGCCGACGTCGCGGTTTGAAGGTTCGCGACGTTCCCCACCCTGCTGGTCGGTCACTCACGCTGTTACGGTACCGGCGGATCGGAGAGGAGCCGTCGTGACGATTCAGCTGCAGGTGGTTCTGGCCGACTACGCCGTCACCCATGACGGCAAGGTCATGATGGCCGGTGCCGGTTGGTCCCAGGTCGGGCCCACGCCATTCGCCAGCTCGTTGGCGTTCATGGCCAAGGTTCCGTGGGACATGGCCAATCAACGAATCTCGATCCGTGCCGAATTGGTCGACGAGGACGGTCGAGCGGTTCTCGTCAACGAGTCCCCGTTGTCGTTCGAGATCGCTTTCGAGGTTCGCCGTCCCGAGGGCGTGAAGCCAGGATCCGACATCGATCAGAACGTCGCCATCCAGATCCCTCCGATTGCACTGGCCTCCGGACGCACCTACGAGTGGCGAGTGACCGTCGACGGACGGAACAACCGAGATTGGAACCGGGTCTTCTTCGTCCGGGAGTGACTCAGTCGGCCCGCTCGACGCCGAGGATCCGACACAAGTTGTCGATCTCGTCGAAGTGCATGTCGAGCAGATCCCAGAGATCGGGAACGAGTTCACGACACGCGATCAAACCGAAGTCGAGTCGGTCGAGGTAACTGTGAACGGTGATGTTCAGCCCCATCCCGTCGGTCACGATCGAGATCGGGATGTAGTTCTCGAGACGGGCTCCGTCGAGCCACATCGGGCTACGCGGACCGGGAACGTTCGAGATGACCACGTTGTTGGGCAGCAGGTTCGCCCGATCGGCCCATCTCAACCGCGAGGCGAGACGAGTCGCGGCCGTGGCGATCAATGGTGATGCGGCCTGGGCGCCGTTGGCGATGGTGTCGGCCGGCAGGAGCTCGAACTGTCGCTTGGCCGCCTCCATGGCGTCGTGGCAGAGCGAGATGCGCTCGACCGGATCGGCACAATCGGTGGGGAGATCGGCGATGATTCCCGAGACCAAGTTGGTCCAGGGGACTTCTTCCTCTCCCGTGCGGAACGACACCGGCACCAGTGCTCGCAGCGGGCGATCGGGAAGTGCGTCGTGCTTCAGCAGGTACGACCGAAGGGCTCCGGTGCAGATGGCCATGACGATGTCGTTCACGGTTCCGCCCGATGCCGACTTCAGTTCCTTCAACGTGTCGAGCGAGGCCGATCGCATGGCGAATCGGCGATGGGAGGTGATCGTCTTGTTCCACGGCGTGGGTGGCGCCGGGGTGAGCGGCAGACGCACGCGATCGACCGCGGTCGGGTGCTCCACGTCGGGTCGACGAGTCACGGTACGGACTGCTTTGCGCACTTGACGAGTGATCTGGCTCGCCACCGGCGAACCGACCGAATCGACCACACCTTGCGTGACGCGAAGTTGAAGTCTCAATGCACGGACGGGATTGGTGGCCAACTTCGAGATCGCGCGTTGAAGCAGTTCACTCGGTGGCGGCACGACTTCGGGCTCGATCGGTACCGGTTCGAGTTCGAGGCGATCGTCAGCCGACGAATCCGTGAGCATGTTCAGAAGAACGACGCCTGCTCCCCCGTCGATCGAGGAATGATGGAACTTCGTCATGAGGGCCCAGCGACCATCGGCCAGACCCTCGATGACGTAGACCTCCCACAGCGGTCGCGCCCGATCGAGCGCACGACCGAAGATGCGAGCCACCTGATCGGCCAACTGCCGCTCGTCGCCCGGCGGCGCGAGACCGAGATGCCGCACGTGGTAGTCGAGGTCGAAATCGTCGTCGACCACCCAATAGGGATGATCGAGACCGAGCGGCACTTCCATCAACTTCTGGTGCAGGGGTTCGACGCGGCCGGCCAGAGCCTCGAAGCGTCGGTACACCACGTCGTACGGGTCGAACTCGGGAGAAGGACGGCTGTACAACGACAGTCCGGACACGTGACCGAACGTGGTCGGCGACTCCATGTGCAGGAACGTCGCGTCGAGTCCGGACAACTGTCGCATGCCGGCACGGTATCCCCTCTCGGAGGCACGTCCGTCACGATGCTCGCCCTCGCGAGCCGACGTCGATCCGGTGCCTCTACGTTGCCCGTCACACCCACGAAGAACACATCCCGAAATCAACGACCCAACAGGAGAAACACCATGAAAACGCTCGAAGACTCGGCCCCGAACACCGGACGGAAACGCCGAGCGAAACGAACCATCGGTCTCGTCGGCTTCGCCTGTCTGGCCCTGCCCGCCGCTGTGATGGCATTCGACAGCCTGAACGTGTCCGTTCCGCTCATGCCCGCCGTGGGTGAAACCGATGCGCAGGCGTGCGACACGGACGGCGTCACCACCACCTACACCTACGGCAACACGTCGAAGAACGGCATCAAGGTCACGTCGGTGACAGTGGGCGACATCTCGGCGAACTGTCTCGCCGTCACGGTCGACTTCATGAAGGGTGACGTTCTCGTGGCGACGTACAACGCACCGGTCACCGCGACGTCGATGACCCTCAACACCAGCATCTTCACCGACACGTTCACGAGCGTTCGAGTACTGCTCGCCCCCTGACCGACCGGTCCCGACCCCAAGGAGTTTCATGTCTCTCTTACGAAAGCCCTACCTCGAACTCGACTGGCCGTCCTGGATGTCGACCCGCTTTCCGTTCGAACGAATGGACGGCTGGACCGACTTCATGACCGAGACCAGCATTCGCGTCGAAGAATTCGAACGTGACGGCTCGTTCGTCATCCGAGCCGAGGCACCGGGGATCGATCCCGACAAGGATGTCGAGCTCTCGGTCGCCGATGGAGTTCTGCGACTCATGGTTCACCGACAGAAAGAGAGCGAACTCTCCGATGCCCGGCACTACCGCAGCGAGTTCAACTACGGGTCGTTCACACGACTCGTGGTGCTGCCAGCCGGCACGTCCGACAAGGACGTGAAGGCGACCTACGAGAACGGCATCCTCGAGGTCAAGGTGCCGGTCAACGGGAGCCACGCCAAGGAAAAGCGCATCGCGATCGAGAAACGCTCATGAGCACGGCCACTTTCGGAACTCCGACGGGGTCATCGACGGATTCGCACGCCGGCTGGCGACGAATTCTCGTTCCGATCGGAGTGGTGCTGGCTGTTTTCACACCGTTGGCGATGTGGTTACGGCGTCGCCGGAATCATTCCGTCACTGGGTCGAACTGACCCGAACGGCTCCTCCCCCGAGTTTCTGGTGCGGGATCTTGACCTATGCGGTGAAGAATCCTCACCAGAACACCGGGGACGAACGACACAGGCCCGGGGAATGACCCCCGGGCCTGTGTGTTTGGAGCGGACGACGGGATTCGAACCCGCGACCCTCACCTTGGCAAGGTGATGCTCTACCAACTGAGCCACGTCCGCAGCGCAGAGCAATCTACCGCCGAGGTCGGAACCGACCAACACTTCAGATGGGCTCGGGAACCTTCGACACCCGGGCGGCGGCCACCGTTCCGGCCAGTCCGACCAGCACGATCAGGGCTCCGACGATCTGACCCCAGGCGAGTTCTTGCTCGTAGATGATCCAGGCCCCCACCACCGACAGCGGTGGACTGAGCAAGGTCAGCAACGACGTCGTCGTGGCCTCCAGTTGTCGACTCGCCCACGTGATGAGTCCGTGCCCGAGCACTCCGGGGCCAGCGATCATCGCGGCCACTCGGACGAAGTCGAGTCCGGTCATCGACCCGAGATCGTCCGACGCCAGCAGACAGTACGGCGTCATGGCGATCGAACCGACGACGAATACACCCGCAAGGAACTCCCAACTGCCGATGTCGGCGTCCCGCAACTTCTTCATGAGGACGAAGTACACGGTGAAACAGATCACGTTGCCGAAGGCCAGCGCATCTCCGCCGAACGATGATCCGCTCGTGTCACCGCTCGCGACCACCATGAGGCCGAGACCGGCGAACGACACGATGGCGGCGATCGCAGCCCGCAGGCTCGGCTTCTCTCCGACCAGTCGACCGGCTCCTAGCATCAGGACCGCCGGGCTGAGTTGTCCGATC
>JBEDFW010000152.1:0-16357 GCA_041174985.1 Actinomycetota bacterium
CCGGTGGCGCCGCTCTGACGTCGTCGTGCGAACCCTCGCGATTCTCGGTCCGACGGCGAGCGGCAAGTCGTCGGTCGCCATGGCCGTCGCAACCGTTTCGTCGTCGAATACTCCGGTCGAGATCGTGGCGGTCGACGCCATGCAGATCTACCGCGGGATGGACATCGGTACCGCCAAACCGACACCCGACGAGCGAGACCGAATTCCGCACCACTTGATCGATCTCGTCGAGCCGTCCGAGGAATTCACGGTCGCACGTTTCCAGCGAGAGTTCTCGACGGTGCGATCCGACGTCGAAGCCCGGGGAGTGTCGGCGATCCTGGTGGGTGGAACGGGTCTCTACGTGCGCGCCGTCGTCGACGGCCTCGACATCCCCGGTCACTGGCCCGACATCCGAGCCCGGCTCGAGGCCGAAGTCGAGCGCGACGGAACGACGGACACGTACGAGCGGGTGCGGCGACTCGACCCGGTCGCAGCGTCGCGCATCGAGCCCAACAACGCACGTCGAATCGTGCGCGCCCTCGAAGTGATCGAGGGCAGCGGCCGACCCTTTTCGTCGTTCGGTCCGGGGGTCGACACGTACCCGGAGTCCGAGGTGTTGCAGGTCGCGATCCGCTGGGATCGTGAACGTCTGTCCCGTCGCATCACCGAACGCGTGCACTCGATGATGGCGGCAGGTTGGCTCGACGAGGTGTCGCGACTGGCCGACCAGCCGTTGTCGCGCACGGCATCGCGTGCCCTCGGCTACCACGAACTCTTCGAACACCTGGCCGGTCGAACGAGCCTCGACGACGCCATCGAAACCATCGTTCTGCGCACGCGCCAGTACGCGGTCCGTCAGGAGCGATGGTTCCGCCGTGATCCCCGGATCGAATGGTTCGACGTCGGGCCCGGAGAGTTCGACGACGAAGGTCTGATGAGTGACGTCACCGCTCGGATTCTCGCCCGGTGGCGTCAGCCAGCCTGACGTAGTGTGGTCTCGCATGCAGGTCGTCGCATCGAAGCACCACGGACTGGGGAACGACTTCCTCGTGGTCGACCTCGACCAGGACTCGTCGCTCGAGTCGCGCACCGACTGGGCCGACGTCGCTCGCCGCTGGTGCGATCGGCGCTTCGGCGTCGGAGCCGACGGTCTGCTACTCCTGCGTGACCTCGGCGGAGACCGATTGTCGATGATCCTGCACAACGCCGATGGCAGTCGGGCCGAGATGAGTGGTAACGGAATTCGATGCCTCGTTCAGGCGGCCCATCTCGCGCGTCGCGGGAGTGACGGAGCCTCCTACCGTGTGGAGACCGACGCAGGAGTGCGCGAAGTCGTCGTCGAGGGATGGTCCGACTCCGACACCGTGCAGGTCGTGGTCGACATGGGAGTCATCGTCGACGCGAGTGAACCCGAACGGTGGGCGACTCTCGAGTGCCATCCCGATCGTCCCGTGCGACACCTGTCCCTCGGCAACCCGCACTCGGTCGTCGGCGTCGACGACGTCGATGCGGTCGATCTTCTCGCTCTCGGAACCCGAGTTCCACAGGTGAACCTCGAGATCGTCGAACCGGGTCCCGAGACCAACGCCGTCACCATGCGCGTGCACGAGCGAGGTGCGGGCATCACCCTCGCTTGCGGTACCGGTGCCTGCGCCACGGCCGAAGCCGCCTTGGCCTGGGGACTGGTGCCCGCCAACGCCGACGAAGTGGTGGTGCACATGCAGGGTGGTGACGCACGAGTTCGAATCGACCGCGATTCGCGTCGAGCGACCTTGATCGGACCGGCCACGTTCGTCGCGTCCGTCACGGTGCACTTGTGACCGACACTCCGTACACCGAGGCTCTCGGTCGCACGCTCATCGAGCGCACGATCCGCGAGAAGATCGTCATCGTCGGTGTCACCCTCGACGGAGGATCCGACGACGAGACCGACGCCAGTCTCGACGAATTGGCTCTGCTCGTCGACACCGCGGGTGCCGATGTGGTGGCTCGCTTGACCCAGCGTCGCGACACCCCCGATCACACGTGGTTCCTCGGCAAGGGCAAGGCCGAGGAATTACGTGAACTCTGTTTGGCGGTCGACGCCGACACGGTCGTGTTCGACAACGAGTTGGCCCCGGCTCAGCAGTACAACCTCGAGAAGTTGCTGGGCCGAACCGCGATCGACCGTACGGCGGTCATTCTCGACATCTTCGCCCAGAACGCCAGCACGCTCGAGGGCAAGGCGCAGGTCGAATTGGCGCTTCTCCGCTACCGCTTGCCGAGACTGCGTCGGGGCGCGACGGCCAAACTGTCGCAGCAGCGCGGTGGTGTGGGTGCTCGATTCGGAAGTGGTGAGACCAAACTCGAAGTCGACCGACGGCGTATCCAGCGACGTATCTCGCGCCTCGAACACGAACTCGCCGATCTCGGTCGAACCCGCGAGCTCCAACGCAAGGGCCGCAGCAAGAGCGGGCTCGCCTCGGTCACGATCGTGGGCTACACCAACGCCGGGAAGTCGACCCTTCTCAATCGTCTGACGGCCGCCGGAGTGCTGGCCGAGAATCGACTGTTCGCAACGCTCGATCCGACGACACGGCGACTGTCGCTACCGGGTGGTGAGCCGGTGCTGCTCACCGACACGGTCGGATTCGTACGGCGCCTCCCGCACGGTCTGGTCGAGGCGTTCAAGAGCACGCTCGAAGTCGTCGGACGGGCCGACTATCTCGTGCACGTCGTCGATGGTTCGTCACCCGATCCCGAAGGCGAGATCGAAGCGGTGCGTACCGTGCTCGAAGAGATCGAAGCGATCCGAGTTCCCGAACTCATCGTGTTCAACAAGGCCGACCTCGATCCGGAGAGCGTCGAGGACCTCGTCGCGCGTCATCCCGGTTCGGTGGGTGTGAGCGCCCGAACCGGCGAGGGAATCGAACACTTCCTGCGCACCCTGGCCGATCGTCTGCGCTCGATCTCGACCGTGGTCGAGCTCCTCGTCCCGTATGACCGGGGTGATGTCCTCGCCGCCGTTCATCGTGAGGGTGAAGTGGTGTCGACATCACCGGAAGAGACGGGCACCCGGGTGCGCGCGAGGCTCTCCGATGCCTCAGTGGGTCGCTTGTCGCCCTTCGTGGTGAACGTCGCCGAGCATCTGAATGGAACCCCGTCGTCAATGGCGGGCAACATGGGACGTGATGGCCGTGACTGAAGGTTTCGTACCCCCGCCGTATCCCTACGACCGACTCGATGCTTTCAAGACGTTGGCCACCCGTCTCGACGGCGGGGTGGTCGATCTCTCGATCGGAACTCCGTGTGATCCGCCGCCTCGTTCGGTCGTCGCAGTTCTGGCGTCGAGTGACACCGAGCGTGGCTATCCGGCGTCCATCGGATCGGCGCCGCTTCGTGATGCATTTTCGCGTTGGATGAAGCGTCGCTTCGATGTCGACGTTCCGTCCGCCCAGATCGCGGCGTGCGTGGGAAGCAAGGAGTTCGTGGCCACGCTTCCGCAGTGGTTGCACCTTCGTTCGCCGCGTCGCGACACGGTCCTCTATCCAGCCGTTTCGTACCCCACCTACGAGATGGGAGCGACCTTGGCCGGTTGTCGGGCCGTGGCGGTTTCGTGTGACGCCGCCGGGCGACCCTTGCTCGAGACGATCGCCGAATCCGATGCCGAGCGAGCACTCGTGCTCTGGGTCAACAGTCCGTCCAATCCGACCGGCGCCCTCGACGATCTCGGCGCGGCGGCCGCATGGGGACGGGCACGCGGCGTTCCGGTCGTGAGCGACGAGTGTTACGCCGAATTCACCTGGATGGGTCGCCCGCGATCGATCCTGCAGCACGGAACCGAAGGGGTGATCGCTCTTCACTCGTTGTCGAAGCGTTCGAATCTCGCCGGACTGCGTGTCGGGGCCTACGCCGGAGACGCCGAACTCGTGAGCTATCTCTCGGAAGTGCGCAAGCACGTGGGGATGATGGTGCCCGGTCCGGCCCAGGCCGCCGGTGCGGTCGCCCTCGACGACGACGTTCACGTCGAGGAGCAAAAGCGCCTCTATCTCGAGCGTTTGTCGATGATGGCCGACGTGTTGTCGTCGTGGTCGGACGTCGAGATCCCGTTGCCCGACGGCGGCTTCTATCTCTGGTTCCGCGTCGGGGACGCCTGGGCCTACGCCGAGCGATTGGCCGCCGTTGGCGGCGCTCTCGTCAGCCCCGGCGAGTTCTACGGTCCGCAGTCGGCCGAATTCGTTCGCGTCGCCGTCGTGCAACCCACCGAACGACTGCGTCTCGTGGCGTCTCGTCTGCGGGAGTCCTGATGGCGCGGATGGCGCGTCGGAAGTCGACGACGCTGTGGATCATCGGAGCCGTGGTGACCGCGGCCGGCTTCGGCGTCGTTCTGTCGAGCATCTTTCGCGATCAGGCCCGGGTGGCCGATTTCGTACGGGTGCCGGCCGGCTGTGTGACGACGTTCGAAACCGCAGAATCGGGTCGCTACTACGTGTACCTCGAACGGCGTGGACGCATCGACGACATCGGTGATTGTTCGAACGACGAGCGTGAGTTCGACGTGGCCGAACCCGAAGTTCCTGTTCTGACGTGGCGTGATGGCGGGAACGACGCCGATTTCGAGGCGCCTCTCGTCCTTCCGGTCACCGACCCGGCGTCGTACGACCTGCCCGATTTCTCCGGTCGCGCCGTCGCTGTCGTCGACCTCGAGGCGAGAGTTGCGTACTCGGTCGTTCTGGACACCGATGATCCGGCCACGGTGGTCGCCATCGGTGAACGGGTGGTTCCCGTGGAGTCCGGTTTGGCCATCGGTGGAGCGATCACCGTGATGGGTGGGGGAGCGGTGCTCGTGGCGGCACTCATCGTCACCGTGACGTCTCGACGCCGACGAACGAACGGGCCATGGGCACCGCCGGATCCGTCGGATCGTGCGGTGTTCTGAGCGAGCGAACGCTGATCTAGAGGCGACGCAGAACGGTGACGACCTTGCCGAAGACGCGCACGTCCTCGGCCGCGAAGTCGAGTGGCGCGAGTCGGGCGTTGGCTGGTTTCAGCACGATGCGCGAGCCCTGACGGGTGAACGTCTTGACCGTGGCCTCGTCACCGGGAATGCCGGCGACGACGATGTCTCCGTCGATCGCCGTGGGCTGCTGACGCGCCACGACGTAGTCGCCGTCGAGAATTCCGGCCTCGATCATCGAGTCGCCACGGACGCGCAACATGAAGAGCTCGCCATCGCCCGTGAAGTCGGCCGGCAGCGGGAGCAGTTCCTCGACGTTCTGTTGGGCCAGAACGTCGGTGCCGGCGGCGACGTCGCCGACGAGGGGAACGTGGTGCACGCGGCTGCGAGCGATGATCGCTCCGGAGTTGCGGTCCCAGTTGACCTTGATGGCCCGAGGGAGGTTGGGGTCGCGCTCGAGGTAGCCGAGGCGCTGGAGCGTCGAGAGGTGGTTGTGCACCGTGGAGGGGGAGGTCAGGCCGACCGCCTCACCGATCTCGCGGACCGAGGGCGGATATCCCCGCTCGGTCATGCTGGATTCGATGCACTCGAGAATGCCTCGCTGGCGGGAGGTGAGGGTGGCGTCGCTCATGGGCCCATCGTACGGATGTTCGCCCTGCTCGTCAAACATTTGTTCGATCGGACGTTGACAACGAACAGGTGTTCCCATAGCCTGCGAACAGACGTTCGAACACCCGCTCCTGGTCACGAGCCCGGGGGAGGGCGGTGTCACACCCCTGTGGCACGGTTCCCACGTCACCAGACACCCGAACCGAACACCCGAACCGAACACCCGAAAGACAGAAAGGCGATCACCATGGCTCTGGCCCTCGACCCCCGCTACGTCGTCGAAGTCCGCACCCGGTCCCACGCGTCGTTCGACGCCGCCGCCCCCGACATGAGCATCGTGTATCGCCGTCGTCGGATCGCTGTGGCGGTTCTGGCCCTGATCCTGACGGTTGCCGCCTCCGCCGGCATCCGTTCACTGGCGAGCCGCGGGGACGGAGCTGCCCCCGTCTCCGCGGTGACGCCCGGTGCCGTGACCGGCGTCGATGTCTCGGGTGCCTTCGTCGTCAGCGAAGGCGTCTACGTCGTGCAGCCCGGTGACACGTTGTGGTCGATCGCCTCGTCGTTGACCGACGGAAGCATCCGTGGCTACGTGGCCGACCTCATCGAACTCAATGGTGGGGCCTCCCTCGACGTCGGTCAACTTCTCGTCCTGCCCGGTCGCTGACCCGACCCGTCCCCTCGACAGGGCTACCCTGTCGGGCGAGGAGGATCGGGGCATGAGGTGTGTCATCTGCCGCCACGACGACACCAAAGTCGTCGATTCGCGGACCGCTGAAGACGGAGGAGCCATCCGTCGGCGTCGCGAGTGCCCCGCTTGCGGCCACCGATTCACCACCTACGAACGAGTGGACGAAGTGGCCCTCATGGTGGTCAAGACCAAGGGCGGGCGCGAGCCCTTCGACACGACCAAAGTGGTCACGGGTGTCATGGCCGCGGCCAAAGGTCGCCCGATCGACATCGAAGCCGCCACGCTTCTCGCCGAATCGGTCGAAGAAGAACTTCGTCTGGCCGGTTCGGCCGAGGTCACGAGTGCTCGGGTCGGATTGGCAGTTCTCGAACGGTTGCGCGACCTCGACGACGTGGCCTACTTGCGATTCGCGAGTGTGTACAAGAACTTCGATGCGGCCGAGGACTTCCGACGCGAAGCGGCTCTGCTCGACAAATCGCCAGCCGTCTGATCCGATCTAGAGTCGCCCTGTGGGCGACATCATCACCAAGTACCGCACGTGTCCGTTGTGCGAAGCCACCTGCGGTCTCGAGATCTCCGTCGAACTCTCCCCGAGTGGGCCCCGAGTGTCGCGGATTCGTGGTGATCGTGACGACGTCTTCTCGCACGGATTCATCTGTCCGAAGGGTTCGACGCTGAAGCAGTTGCACGAGGACCCGGATCGTCTTCGCCGTCCCCTCGTGAAGCGCAACGGGGTCCACGTCGAGGTGTCGTGGCCCGAGGCGTGGGACGAGGTCGCCGGACGGCTCACCGAGATCATCGAGCGGCACGGGCGAGAAGCCGTGGGCACCTATCTGGGCAATCCGGGTGCGCACAACCTGGCACCGATGCTCTACAACCGCTCTCTTCTGCAGGCCCTCGGCACCAAGCGGCGGTTCTCGGCGTCGACGGTCGACCAGATGCCCAAACAAGTCGCCGCGGGCTACATGTTCGGAACCGGCGGAACCATTCCGGTTCCCGATCTCGACCGTACCGACTACCTGCTCGTTCTCGGAGCCAACCCCTACGCATCGAACGGCAGCTTGTGCACCGCCCCCGATTTCCCGGGTCGTATCGAGGCCATTCAGGCGAGGGGCGGAAAGATGGTCGTGGTCGACCCACGTCGCAGTCGAACCGCCGAACAGGCCGACGAGTGGATCGCGATCCGTCCGGGAACCGACGCGCATTTCCTGATGTCGATCGTGCACGTGTTGTTCGCCGACGACCTCGTGCACATCGGCGATCGTCTGATCGCGCACGTGGCCGGTCTCGACCGGATCGAAGCGATCGCGCGCGACTTCTCACCCGAGAGTCTGGAAGCCGTGACCGGTGTGAGCGCCACTGTGGTACGTCGAGTGGCTCATGAACTCTCGGCGGCTCCCACTGCGGTCGTGTACGGCCGCATCGGTACGACGACCACCGAATTCGGCACGACGGCATCGTGGTTGGTGGACGTGGTCAACACCCTCACGGGCAACCTCGACCGGCCGGGTGGCGCGATGTTCACGACGCCGGTGGTGGGTGGCGCCACCACTCGCGGCAAGAAGGGTTCAGGAGCCGGATTCCGGATCGGCCGCGGAGGCGGACGCACCGTCGTGAGCGGACATCCCGAGGTGATGGGTGAATACCCGGTGGCCGACCTGGCCGAGGAGATCCTCGACGCCGGCGACGAGCGCATTCGAGCACTGGTGACCGTGGCCGGAAATCCGGTCCTGTCGACACCGAACTCCGGCCGGCTCGACGACGCGTTGGCCGATCTCGACTTCATGGTGAGCGTCGACATCTACCTCAACGAGACGACTCGTCACGCCGACGTGATCCTTCCACCGCCGTCGCAATTGCAACGCGATCACTACGACGTCGCGCTCTACGGGTTCGCGGTGCGCAACGTGGCGAACTACAGCGAAGCGGTGCTACCGCTCGATGATGATCAACCCGACGAGTGGGAGATCCTCCTCAAGTTGGCGATGATCGCGCAAGGCTTCGGACCGGACGCCGATCCGCACGTCGCCGACGACGCCAACATCGACGGTCTCGTGCGACACGGAGTATCCGATCCGAATTCACCGATTCACGGGCGTGATGCCGACGAGATTCGCACCGCTCTCGACGCGGCGGGACGTCGCGGACCCGCCCGTGTTCTCGATTACATGTTGCAAACGGGTCCGTACGGAGCGGCCTTCGGTTCGAATCCCAGTGGAGCCAGTCTCGACCATCTGCTCGCCAATCCGCACGGTGTCGACTACGGCGCACTGCAGCCGAGCCTTCCCGATGCTCTTCGCACACGTTCGGGCATGATCGAACTCGCACCCGACGAACTCGTCGCCGATGTCGTGCGGTTGTCGGCCTCGATCGACGAATTCGCCGCGCGCGAATTGGTTCTCGTCGGACGTCGACATCTGCGTTCGAACAATTCGTGGATGCACAACGTCGAAGTTCTCGTGAAGGGAAAGCCGCGTTGCACCTTGCACGTGCATCCCGACGATGCCGACCGCTTGGGTGTGCGCGACGGGCATCCGGCGCGCATCACGTCGCGAGTGGGGGAGGTCGACGCAGTGGTCGAGATCACCGATGACATCCGCCCGGGTGTGGTGAGCCTGCCCCACGGGTGGGGCCACGGCGTGCCCGGGACCCGGTTGAACGTGGCCGCCGAGCGACCCGGCGTGAACTCGAACGTGTTGACCGACGATCGAGCTCTCGATCCGCTCTCGGGCACCTCGGTTCTGAACGGGATTCCGGTCTCGGTCGTCCCCATCTGAGCCGAGTTCTCCACAGCCCGATCCACAGCGTTTTCCCCGGAAAAAAGGGCAAATTCACACGGTTGTCCACTTCCTTCCCACAGGGGTTCCCCCGTACCGTCGAGGCGTGACACAGGGGTGGTCGGACGTCCGTGGCGAGGTGACTCGTGGGGCTTCCGTGGCGCCCGGAGGGCAGTTGGGACGGGCTCGTTTCGTCCTGGACCTGCGGCGAACGGCCACCCCTGTGGATCGGAATCTTGACGTTTCGTACACGCCGGGCGGTCCGCTCACCGCCCCTGACCAGGGACTTTTCGGACAATCGTTGACACGGCTGTAGTTACACTGCTGTAATCTCACAACCACTTGTGGTGAGACGCGCGCAGGGGGGCCGCATAGCACCACATCTTGTGTCTTTCAACGACCACTTCCGTTCACAACCGACCCCAGAAATCCATCAGAAAAGGACTCGCCATGTCACTCGCACCCGACCGCCTCGCCATTGGGATCCGCCGTCACTTCACCTCGGCCGGCGTGCACCCGTACGACCAGGTCGAGTGGGAGAAGCGCGACGCCCGCATCTCGAACTGGAAGGACGGCTCGGTCGCTTTCGAGCAGCTCGGTGTCGAGTTCCCGACCTTCTGGTCGTTGAACGCCACCAACATCGTGGCGCAGAAGTACTTCCGCGGCACGCCGGGAACGCCCGAGCGCGAGTCGTCGTTGCGTCAGGTCATCGATCGTGTGGTCGACACCATCACTCTCTGGGGTCGCGAGGGCGGTTACTTCGTCGACGAGTCCGAAGCGGCGTCGTTCAGCGACGAATTGAAGTTCATTCTCGTCACTCAGCGCGCTGCGTTCAACAGCCCGGTGTGGTTCAACATCGGCGTGAAGGGTGTGCCGCAGCAGGCGAGCGCGTGCTTCATCCTCGCCGTCGAGGACACCATGGACGGCATCCTCAACTGGTACCGCGAAGAAGGAGTGATCTTCAAGGGTGGTTCGGGTTCGGGCATCAACCTGTCGAAGATCCGCTCGAGCGTCGAGTTCCTGAACGGTGGTGGAACGGCGTCGGGTCCGGTGTCGTTCATGCGCGGAGCCGATGCCTCGGCCGGAACCATCAAGTCGGGTGGCAAGACCCGTCGCGCCGCCAAGATGGTCATCCTCAACGTCGATCACCCCGACGTCGAAGAGTTCATCTGGTGCAAGTCGAAAGAAGAGAAGAAGGCGCGCGTTCTGCGTGATGCCGGCTTCGACATGGATCTCGACGGGTCCGACTCGTTCAGCATCCAGTATCAGAACGCGAACAACTCGGTGCGCGTTACCGACGAGTTCATGCAGGCCGTCGTCGACGATGCCGACTGGTCGTACCGCGCCGTCACCGACGGCACGCCGGTGCGCACCGTTCGCGCGCGCGACGTGTGGCGCCAGATCGCGCAGGCCTCGTGGGAATGCGCCGATCCGGGCCTCCAGTTCGACACCACGATCAACAAGTGGCACACCGCGCACGCAGCCGGGCGCATCAACGGATCGAACCCCTGCAGTGAGTACATGCACATCGACAACTCGGCGTGCAACCTCGCGTCGATCAACTTGTTGAAGTACCTCGACGAAGGCGGCAATTTCGACGTCGAGGCCTACAAGCACACCGTCGAGACGGTGTTCACCGCCCAGGAGATCCTGGTCGGCCGCGCCGACTATCCGACCGAGAAGATCGGGGAGAACAGCCGCAAGTTCCGTCAGCTCGGTCTGGGTTACGCCAATCTCGGCGCGCTCCTCATGGCCCTCGGTCTCCCGTACGACTCGCCGCAGGGTCGTTCGTGGGCAGCAGCTCTCACGAGCCTCATGACCGGCCACGCCTACGCCACGAGTGCTCGCACCGCCAGCCGCATGGGTCCCTTCGCCGGTTTCGCCGAGAACGAGCGCTACATGCTCAACGTTCTGCGCATGCACCGCGACGCCAGCTACCAGATCGAGAATGCCGACGTCGTCCCGGCCGACTTGCTCCGTGCCGGTCAGGAAGCCTGGGAGTCGGCCGTGCGTGACGGTGAAGAGTACGGCGTGCGCAACAGCCAGGCCTCGGTGCTCGCGCCCACCGGCACCATCGGTCTGATGATGGACTGCGACACCACGGGCATCGAGCCCGACCTCGGTCTCGTGAAGATGAAGAAGTTGGTCGGTGGCGGAAACATGGTCATCGTCAACCAGACCATCCCGTGGGCGTTGCGCAAGCTCGGCTACTCGCCGACGCAGATCGACGACATCATCGCTTACATCGACACCGAGAAGTCGATTCTCGGCGCTCCGCACCTCAAGGCCGAACACGTCGCCGTGTTCGCGTGCTCGATGGGCGACAACACG
This sequence comes from Actinomycetota bacterium, assembly GCA_041174985.1. Classification (GTDB taxonomy): domain Bacteria; phylum Actinomycetota; class Acidimicrobiia; order Acidimicrobiales; family Ilumatobacteraceae; genus Casp-actino8. The sequence continues at coordinate 11,324 of JBEDFW010000152.1, forward strand.
ATCCACTACGAGGGTCACGTTCGCATGATGGGTGCGGTTCAGCCGTTCCTCTCGGGCGCGATCTCCAAGACCGTGAACATGCCCGAGGAGGCCTCGGTCGAGGACGTGGAGGCTCTGCACCTCTTGTCGTGGCAGCTCGGTCTGAAGGCCGTGGCCATCTACCGCGACAACTGCAAGGTGGCGCAGCCTCTGTCGACCGCCAAGAAGGACGGGGCCGAGAACGACGACGCTCCGTCGGCCGCGGCCACGCAGGTGATCGAAAAGATCGTCGAGCGCGTCGTGCAGAAGCCGGTTCGCCAGAAGCTGCCCCGCAGCCGTCGCGGTCGTACCTTCGAGTTCCGCGTGGCCGACTGCAAGGGCTTCGCGACGATCGGCGAGTACGAAGACGGCCGTCCCGGCGAGGTGTTCCTCACCGTTTCGAAGCAGGGCTCCACTCTCTCGGGAATCATGGACGCCTTCGCCAAGAGCATCAGTTACGGCTTGCAGTACGGCGTGCCGTTGCGAGCCTTCGTCGAGGCATTCGTCAACATGCGCTTCGAGCCGGCTGGCATGACCGACGATCCGGACATCCGTTTCGCGTCGTCGATCATGGACTACCTCTTCCGTCGTCTCGCCCTCGAGTACATGACCTACGACGAGCGCCAGGAACTCGGCATCTTCTCCGTCGACGAGCGTTTGCAGCCCACGCTGCCGGGCGTCGAGGAGTCCGCTGTGGAGTCGTTCACCGGGAGTGAGGTCGTCGCCGACCCGAAGAGCATTCCATCGGTCGAAGAGCTCGTGACGCAGATGGAGATGGGAATCGCTCCGCCGGCACCGATCAGTGACATCTCGGCCGAACTCGATCGTCCGAAGGCGCGTCATTCCGACGCTCCGATGTGCATGCAGTGTGGTGTGAGCATGGTGCGAGCCGGCTCGTGCCATGCGTGCCCGTCGTGTGGCACCACCAGCGGCTGCAGCTGATCACCACATCTTCCGCTCCGTCGACGCTCGACCGCGTGTGAGGATGAGGTCGTGACTCCCGAGTCCGATCTCGTCACCGCACGCGGTCTCGTCGTTCCGGCGTCCGCACTGCACTGGACGTTCGCCCGTTCCGGCGGCGCCGGTGGTCAGAACGTCAACAAAGTCGCCACGCGCGCCACGTTGAAGGTCCGGCGGGACGACGTGGAAGGTCGTTCGATCCACCGTGAACGCCTCGCTGTGGTGTTACCCGAGACCATCACCGTCACGAGTCAGGTCGCGCGCAGTCAGTGGCGCAACCGTCAACTGTGTCTCGAGCGACTGACCGAATTGCTCGATCAGGCCGCCGCGCCTCCACCTCGAGAGCGGCGAGCCACCAAGCCGAGCAAAGGGGCGGTCGAGCGTCGGCTCACTTCGAAGAAACGTGCCTCACAGCGCAAGACCGAACGCCGACGCGTGAGCGACGACTGACGCGATCAGTTGCGGGGGACCTTGATCCAGGGCAGGTCCTTGTCGAGCCGCGGCTCGCCGGGCAGACCGAGAACTTGTTCGCCGAGGATGTTGCGCATGATCTCACTCGTTCCACCTTCGATCGAGTTGGCGCGGGCCCGCAGGAACGAGTGTCGTACTCCGCCTTCGGAGCCGTCGACTGAGAGGTCCTCGGGACGGCGGAACGTGAAGTCGAAATCGACCATTCCCTCTGCTCCCAGCAGTTCGACCGAGAATTCGGTGATCTTCTTGTTGAGTTCGGCCATCATCAACTTGGCGATGGAGCCTTCCGGTCCGGGATTGCCGGCTTTGGCGGCTTGCGACGCACGCTGATTGGTGAAACGCAGTGCCTCGCTCTTGCACCACAGCGACATCAGACGATCGCGTTGAGCGGCGCCGTGACCCTTCTCGCGGAAGATTCGGACTGCCTCGTCGATCGGGCCACGTCGGCGAGCGTTACCGCCTCCGCCGCCACCGATCGCCGTACGCTCGTTCATGAGCGTGGTCAGTGCGACGCGCCAACCTTCGCCCACCTCGCCGATGCGCATGGCGTCGGGAACGCGTGCATCGGTCATGTACACCTCGTTGAATTCGGCCTCACCGGTGATCTGTCGCAAGGGACGAACTTCGACGCCGGGTGCCCGCATGTCGAGTGCGAAATACGTCATCCCCTTGTGCTTGGGTTGATCGGGATCGGTACGGGCGACGAGCATTCCCCAGTCGCCGAGGTGAGCGAGGGTGTTCCAGACCTTTTGCCCATTGATCACCCATTCGTCGCCGTCGCGCACGGCACGCGTACCGAGTCCGGCGAAGTCGGAGCCGGCGCCGGGCTCGCTGAAGAGCTGACACCAGCGCTCCTCGCCGGTGAACATCGGACGCAAGAAGCGCTTCTTCACGGCATCGGAGCCGTGGGTCACGATCGTGGGTCCGGCGAGGGCGATGAAGAAGGTCGACGGATCCTGGGGTTGCGCGCCGGCCTTGCGCAGTCGCTCCTCCACGATCTTGTTCAGTTCGGGTCGCACTCCGAGGCCGCCGTGACCTTCGGGGAAGTGAACCCACGCCAGACCGAAGTCGAAGCGGTGGCCGCGGAAGGTGACGTTGTCGGTCTTCTTCGGATCGTGGGCGGCGAGGAGGGCGTCGAGGGCGTCCTCGACTTTCGACAGTTCGCGGTCGGTCGTGGTGATCGTCATGTCGACAGTCTTTCACTCGCCCAGGACGTCGCCGAAACGGAGGGTCCTCACTCGCCGATGTTCTGGATTCGGGCGTCGAAGTAGAGAGTGGCGACGCCGGAGTCGATGTCGATCGCCGCCGGGTACACCGAGGATCGCCAGACCTCGTCGAGCGAGCCGGTTTCGTCGGCGGCCCACCACACGAGCAACCACGGCGACTCCTCGAAGGGTGCATCGACGAAGGGTGACCAGGTGAAGGACCGCAGACAGTCCGACGGCTGTATGAACTCGGACGGAACGTCGATCGAGACGTAGTCGAGGAAACCCCCCGACGCTTCGAGGTCGTGGACCGGTCGAACCGCGTCCGAGAACTCGACGACACGAGAAGCGAAGTCGCGCATGGACGTGAGGAAGGATGGCCAATCGAGTCGCCAGGCCGTCTCGGTGATCACGCCGAGACGACAGCCGGGCGTTCGAATCACGACCTGGGTGTCGGAGTCGGTCCGGAACGGAACGGTCACGGGGTCAGCCGTCGGCGCGGTGGCCTCCGTGAACGGAATGACCTGGAGGGCCGTGACTTCGCCGGACTCGTCGAAGACGACCTCGTTCATCACGTAGGTCCCATCGGTCAGGGCGTCGCCCTCGGTGACGGGCGGCGACACGGGACCGCTTCGCGAACCCACATGGCTCCACTCGGGAACGTCGCTCGTCACCGTCCAGGTGAGCGACGAATCCGGTGAGGACGTCGGGATCGTCGTCTCGGGCGACGTGTCGCCGGTCGTGACGCTCACCGATGTCGGTCCGCCGGTCGAATCGCTCGACGAGTCCGTTCCGCCTCCACACGCTGCAGTCGCAACGAGGACGATCAAGACGGCGGCACGACGTTTCATCTGCCCGTTCTAGCCGAATTCGGCGAATTGCCGAGTCCGTTGATCGAATCTTGACGGACGTGCACGAACCATGAGAGGTCCCGACGTCGGAATCAATCGGGGTCGGTCAGTTTCATCGCCCCTTGGGCGTGCAGCCGAGCGAGGAAGTCGAGTTCGTACGCCTGGGTCGGCTCGGCGCGCACCATCTGGTCGAGGAGGATCGCGTCGTCGCCCACCAGCACTCGCCACTGATCGTTGCGGACGGCGTCGAGGATGATCGTGGCGGCGGTGGCCGCCGACATGGGCGCCTGATCGCGGAACGCTTCGCCTTGGGCCTGGATGCCGACCCGAATGTCTTCGTCGCTCGCGCTCGACAGATCGAGACCACTGCGTGCCATACGGTCACGGATCTTCTGCACCTGGTCGCTCGTCAACTCCTTGGGGTCCTGGCCGAGCAGTTTGCGTGAATTGATGGCGATCGAGGTTCCGATGTGGCCGGGCATCACGACGGAGGCTCGAAGATGTGGAGCATTGATTCGCAAATCGGTGATGAGAGCTTCGGTGAATCCCTTGACGGCGAACTTGGCCGAGCTGTATGCCGTGTGCGGAACGCCGGGTCCGAGCGTGGCCCAGAAGCCGTTCACCGAGCTGGTGTTGACCACGTGGCCGGCATCGGCTTTCAAGAGAAGAGGGAGGAACGCGAGCGTGTTGTAGTACACGCCGAACCAGCAGACGTTGAACGTCTTCTCCCATTCGGCACGATCGATGTCGATGACGCTTCCGCCGCCACCGATACCAGCGTTGTTGAAGAGCAGATGCACGTGGGGCCGCCAGGTGGCCACGGCGTCGCGAAATGCGAGCACCTGTCCTTCGTCCGAGACATCGGCGATTCGGGTGAACACCTCACCGGAATGTCCGGCGCACAACGCGCGGGTGTCACTTAGGTTCTCCTCGATGACGTCGCACGTGGCCACGTCGCATCCGTCGGCCGTGAGTTGGCGAACCAATTCACGACCCATTCCGGTGCCACCTCCGGTGACCACCGCGACTCGTCCCTTGAATCCCGACGAAAATCTCATCGTTCCCCCTTCGAAACAGCACGACCATAGCCCCTGAGCAGGGGAGAGAGGTTTTCGGAGGATTCCTTCTCAAGTCGTAGGGGGCCCGGGCCGATACCAGTTCTCGTGATCACCCCTCCTCGCCGTTCCCTGCGATTCGCGCCGCTCGTTCTCGTCGTGGCCCTCGTCGCTTACGTGGCGATCGTGGTGGCCATGGTGACGTCCCCCTCGGTCGCTCGTGCCGCTGCGATCGGCAATACGTCCGACAACACGCCGTGGACGGTGCCGTCGATGCCCCCGAAGTGCACCTCGAGCCAGATCGCCGCTGGTGACGTGGCCTCGTGCGTCATCGCTGATTGGGGAAACACGGCCGCCAAGGGGTGGGGAACGCCGCCATTTCCGTTCGCAACCGTCGGCGGAGAACTCTCACCCGGTTGGAAGTGGATCGGTTGGTCGTACAACTCCTCGCCGGCCCTCGCCGAATGGGAGGCG
>JBEDFW010000153.1:0-5105 GCA_041174985.1 Actinomycetota bacterium
GAACCACAGCGACCATTCCCGGGCCACTTCGTGGCGTTGCGCGTGCATGAACGTGATTCCGGCCGGATCGAGCGCCGGGAACTTGGTGCGTCCGAACTCGAGGAAACGTCGCGCGTCGGCCCCCATGATCCCGTCGAGAAGAGGCTGCATCACCGAGAGTTCGGCGTTGAGGGTGGCCGCCCACATGTCGACGGCTTCGTCGAAGCGCGGCGGTCGGGCCTCGTCGACGTGGTGTCCGGCCGCGGCCAAGGCTTGCCCGGCGCGACGCACGACCTCGGCGATTCCGGCGTCGGTGCGACCCCCCGGAACTTCGGCCATCACCGCCACTCGCCACGGCGCGGGTGCGCTGCGGAGATCGGCGGGAACCGAATACGGATCTCGGGCGTGTTGTCCGCGGATGACGTCGAACCCGATTCGCACGTCGTCGATCCGTCGCGCCATCACGCCGTCCACGAGCATCAACTGCGACGCGAGACCGAGGGAAGTGGGAGGTATCTCAGTGGCCCACGGAACGACTCCTTGTGTCGGCTTGATCGAAGCCACTCCGCAACAGTGAGCCGGATTGCGTAACGAACCTCCGATGTCGTTGCCCAGTCCGATCGGCGACATTCCCGACGCGAGAGCGGAACCTTCACCACCGCTCGAGCCACCCGCGGTTCGGTCGTGGTGCCACGGATTGCGTGTGAGACCGTGCAGTGAGGAATCGGTGTGGATGCGTAGTCCCATGTCGGGAAGATTCGTTCGACCGATCGGAATCGCTCCGGCGGCACGCATGCGTTCCACGATGGGCGCGTCGGAGGAGCTCAACGCCTCGGCGAGTGCGGGTACGGCGTTCGTCGTCGGCGTTCCGGCCAGATCGATGTTCTCCTTGACGGTGCACGGCACGCCGTGAAGCGGTCCGAGTCGTTCGCCGGCTCGAACAGCGGCATCGGCTCGGTCGGCGGCGGCGAGTGCCTCGGAGTCGAGTCGACGAACGATGGCATTCAGTCGCGGATTGACGTCGTCGATTCGTGCGAGATGTGCTTCGACGATTTCGCGGCTCGACACTTCGCGAGAGGCCACGAGGCGTGCTAACTCGCGAGCACTGTTCTTCCAGAGCTGATCGGACACGGTTCCCCCTTATCGCATCACGCCTTTTCGGGCGATGACGTACCCGGGCAGAGTACCCTCGTCTCGTGAATCGCTGGATCGTCGGTGCCCGAGTGCGCACTCTGCCGGCCGCGCTCGTTCCGGTCGGACTCGGGTCGGGGGTCGCCGTCGGAGAGGGCACTGCTTCGTGGTGGGCGGTCCCGTTGGCGGCCGTGGTCGCTCTGGCTCTTCAGGTCGGAGTCAACTACGCCAACGACTACAGCGACGGCATTCGCGGTGTCGACGACGATCGGGTGGGGCCGGTTCGACTGGTGGGTTCTGGTCTGGCGTCGGCGCGATCGGTGAAGATCGCTGCCATGTCGGCTTTCTTGGTGGCCGCAGTCGCGGGTCTCGTCCTGGCCATCGCCACGACGTGGTGGCTCATCGCGGTCGGGGCGGCGAGCATTCTCGCCGGTTGGTTCTACACGGGCGGGCCCCGGCCTTACGGCTACGCCGGTTTCGGTGAGATCTTCGTCTTCGTGTTCTTCGGACTGGTGGCGACGGTCGGCACGACCTTCGTGGTCCTCGAACAATTCCCGGCGGCGACCTGGTGGCTCGGTGTGGCCACCGGAGCGATGTCGTGTGCTCTTCTCGTGACCAACAATTTGCGCGATATTCCCTCCGACCGAGAGAGCGGCAAACGCACACTTGCGGTGCGTCTGGGTGACTCTCGAACGCGTGGTCTCTTCGTCGCACTTCTCGTCGTCGGTTTCACCGCTCTCATGGTTGCGGGTGTCTCGCGTCCGGAGGTCCTGATCGGGTTGGCAGCCATTCCGCTCGCCATCGCTCCGATCCGAACGGTCAATTCGGGCGCGATCGGACGTGATCTCGTCGCGGTGCTCGAAGGGACCGGTCGACTCCAGTTGGTGTTCGGTTGTCTGACCACCGGCGCCTTGATCGCCTTGAGTTAGCGTCGAGTGATGTCGTCGTTGCCCCCTCCGCCGCCGGGTGACTTCTCGTCCGAACCGCGAACCGATCGACGAGCCGTGGCGGCCCTGGTATGCGGTATCGGAGGCCTCTTGTTGTTCGGTCTCGTGCTCGGAGCGGCCGCGATCATCCTCGGATGGCGTTCACGACGGGAGATCACCGCCCGACCGTGGGCCGTGCGTGGAATGGGCATGGCCACATCGGGGATGGTTCTGGGCGCGATCGATGTGGTGGCCTACTTCGTGATCGTGTTCGCCACGTCCTGACTGTCGTCACGTCCTGACTGTCGTCACGTCCAGACTGTCGTCACGCGACGAGTGACGACAGTCGATTCACGATGTCGGCAACGGTTCGCGGATCCTCGAGGTGGACGGCGTGCCCTCGATCGGCCACGACGACGTGTTCGCTGTCTCTGATCGACGCCGACATACGTCGAGCCAGCGCGGTGAACTTCTCGTCGAGCGACCCGGTGACGAGGACGGTCGGACAGGCCACGTCGCCGAGTCGGTTCCACAACGACTCTTGGGTTCCGGTTCCGGCCGTTCGAAGTGACGAAGCGAGACCACGCGGTGTGTTGCGACGGCGATCGACGAGATTCCAGGAATCCCGACCGAGTGAGCGGAACAACGGTTGCGCGAGCCACTCCTCGAGAAACGGGTCGAGACCGATGTCGACGATGCGGCGGGCGAGGGCCTCGTCGGCGGTGCGTCGGTCATGGCGTTCGGATTCGGACTCGAGTCCGGGGGTCGCGCCGATGAGCACGAGCCCTCGAACGAGATCGGGACGCGACGTCGCCAGGTGAAGGGCGGTTCGTCCACCCATCGAATAACCGACGTAGAGAGCGGGGCCGACCGAGGAAGCCAACAAGGCGGCGTAATCGTCGATGGCACGACTGATCTCGGCCGACCGACCGTGACCAGGAGCGTCCGGAGCGAGGAGATCGATGTCGTGACGGAGGCGCGTTGCGACGGGCTCCCACGAAAGTCCGGTCTGCGTGAAGCCGTGGAGAAGAACGATCGGTGTTCCGTGTCCGGGTCGTCGATGCCCGGGCAGGGGTCGATCGACGACGTGCCAGTCGATGGTCTCGGATTCGGTCATGCCTCGGTGGCACGCGCCGCGGCACGTCGCAGGACCCGCTCGAAGGTGTCGCTGTCCTGAGCGCCCGGAATGGCCCATTGGCCGCTGATGACGTACGTCGGGACTCCGGTGATTCCATGACTCGCAGCCATGGCGAGTTCCTCGTTCACTTCACCGACTCCTTCGTCCGAGCCGAGGAACGAGAGAATGCGATCGGTGGTTGTTCCGAGAACGGGTGCGGCCAATTCGGCGAGTTCGGTCGCGTCGCCGATGTGTCGGCCGCGAACGAAGTACGCGTCGAGAAGGACCTCTTTCAGTCGTGCTTGTGCTGCGCGATCGTCGCACCCGGCCCACCACAAGAGACGGTGGGCGAGGAGAGTGTTCGAGCGTTGGGCGATGTCCATGCGGAACTCGAGACCGTCCTCGGCTGCGGTTCGGGTGAGGTTGTCGATGATGGCCGCCGCTCGCTCGGGACCCCCGAACTTCTTGGCGTAGGCCTCGGCAACAGGAGTGGATTGGCCGCGTGGTGCGGTGGGATCGAGCTGATAGGCCCGGTACACGACATCGACCGTGATCGGATCGGGCCCGTTGGCCAGGGCCTCGAGCGCTCGTTCGAATCGACGTTTGCCGATGTAGCACCACGGACACACCACGTCGGACCAGATCTCGACGGACAGCGATGTGACCACAACGGCACCTTACTGCCCGTTGGACGGGCCTTCGCCGTCGTGTCGAGTACGGAATGCTCGTAGCGTTCGTCCTGATGCGCGACGATTCCCACGCCGCGGCCGACGTGCAGGCCACTTTCTGCGCAACCCTCGTCGACGAGTGGGCACGCCTCGGAGTACGTCGTGCCATGGTCGCTCCCGGCTCACGATCGACTCCGCTCGCACTCGCTCTGGCACGCGACGAGCGCTGGTCGGTCTCGATGTTCCACGACGAGCGATCGGCAGCGTTCGCGGCCCTCGGTCATTCGACGTCGTCCGGCGCGCCGACCCTGGTTCTGTGCACCAGTGGTACGGCAGCCACGCATTTCCATGCGGCTGTCGTCGAAGCCGATCTCTCGGGAACACCTCTCATCGTCGTGACCGCCGATCGACCACCCGAATCACTGGATGTCGGGGCCGCTCAGACGATCCGACAGAACGGATTGTTCGGTTCCGCCGTGCGCTGGTCGCACGACCCAGGTGTGGCGACGATGTCGGTCGCCACGAGTTGGCGGTCGCTCGCTCGGCGGGTGGTGGGCGCATCGATCGGTTCTCCTGCCGGTCCGGTGCATCTCAATCTCCCGTTCCGTGAGCCGCTCGTCGGCAACCCGTCGGAATTGCCCGTCGCCTCCTCCGCTCCTTCTCTGTTGGTGGGCGATCGAGTTCTCGATGATGGGGCACTCGAGTCGTTACGGCGTCGCCTCTCGGTACTACGGCCGCTTCTCGTCGTGGGTCGGGGAGCACCCGAACGCGTGATCACCCTCGCCCTGGAGCGTGGCTGGCCGGTCCTGGCCGAGAGTCGCACGCGTTCGAATCCAGGCGTCATCACGCATTTTGATTCCCTGCTACGTGACGAGAAATTCGCCGGCGAACAGTTGCCCGATCTGCTCGTACGGATCGGTGAGGCTCCGGCCTCCAAGACCCTCGCGCAGTGGTCGAGCCGGGAGTCCGTCGAGCAGATCCACGTCTCGCTCGACGGTCGCGTGTTCGATCCCGATCATCGAATCGAGACACGAGTCGTCACATCGGCAACGGACCTCGACACCGTGTTCGCCGGCCTTCCCGAGGTTGTCGAGGGTTCGTGGACGTCGAACTGGCAGGAGGCCGAGCGCCGAGCCCGCATCGTGATCGAATCGGCGCTCGACGAGTTGGGATCATCGGTCGGGGTGTCGGCCGTAGCCGCCTTCGTTCACGCTCTTCCCGCGAATTCGGCGGTCGTGGTGTCGTCCTCGATGCCGATTCGTCACGTCGAGTGGTTCGCCGGTC
>JBEDFW010000154.1:0-7170 GCA_041174985.1 Actinomycetota bacterium
CTGCAGGATCATGCATCGGCGACGTTCACCGTGGCCCGACACGACTCGGCCGATCCGTCGTCACTCGCGGTCGGCGTGCTGGGGCGCTTCTCGTCGGGACTCGCCCCGGCCGATCTGCAGATCCTGCCGATCGATCACCTGGGACGTGACGCGACGGCACTCGGAGTGGTGAACGTGGCACTCATGAACGTGCATTCTCGCGGGAGGGTCGACGCATCCTCGATCGAGTTCGGAATGCTCGACGACGAACGCGACCTCGAAGCACTCGTGCGCGGTGCACGCGAGGTGCGACGTTGGTTCGACGTCGGACCTTTGGCGGCCGTGGCTGCCGCGGTGTACGTCGACGATCGCGGGACGTCGGTTCACGATTTGGGTGACGACGACGATTCGATGCGCTCCTGGGTGCGGGCGACCACCGGCGACTACGTGCACGCCTGTGGGACCTGCGCGATGGGTCCTCGGGCAGAATCGGTGGTCGATTCGTTCGGCCGTAGTTGGGATCGTCGGAACCTCTGGATCGCCGATGCCTCGGTCATGCCGCGAATTCCGAGAGCCAACACCCATCTCCCCACGGTCATGGTCGCCGAACGCATCTCGGCCTTCCTCGTCGATTCGATCGCCTGACTCTCGACCCTCGGATTCGTGTTCGTCGGCTCTGAGCAGGGGCTCGACGCCGATCGTCACACCCCTGTGGTCCACTTCGGACATGAGCACCGAGCCCAACTCCCGCACTCACATCGTCATCGATTGTCAGACCTGTGTCGCTCGCGACACCGAGGCGTGCACCGATTGCATGGTGTCGTACCTGTGCCGCGACGAACCTCTCGACGCCGTGGTGTTCGATCTGGCCGAATGGCGAGCGGTGCGTGTCCTCGCTGACGCCGGTCTGGTGCCTACGCTTCGGCATCGTGCGTCCCCCGAAGCGTCCGCCTCCTGACTCCCGAACTCCGGAGTACGCCGACGCCCTGATCGAGTTCGCGCGAACACGCGGTCTCGATCGAGTGGGAATCACCCACGCCGGGGTGCTCGAGAGATCACGGGTGGCTCTCGTCGATCGACGTGATCGGGGCCTCGCCGACACGATGGGGTTCACCTTCCGTGATCCGGAGCGATCGACCGATCCGACCAGAGCCGTCGACGGAGCGCGATCGATCGTGGTGGCGGCCCTCAGCTACGCCCCGGGCCCCACCGAAGATCTCACCACCGACCCAGCCGGGCTCGGTCGTCCGAGCGCCCGAGTGGCCCGATACGCGCGCACCGATTTCTACACCCCGCTGCGCCGCGCCTTGCAGGACGTGGCTCTGCGTCTGCGAGCCGACGGTTTTCGAGCCGTTGTCTTCGCCGACGAGAACGATCTCGTCGATCGTGAAGTCGCCTGGCGCGCCGGACTCGGCTGGTGGGGAAAGAACGCCAACTTGCTGGTTCCCGGCGCCGGAAGTTGGTTCGTTCTCGGTTCGGTGGTGACGACAGCCGACCTCCGACCGACACCCGGGCCGGCCCCCGACGGGTGCGGAACGTGTCGACGATGCTTCGACGATTGCCCCACTGGCGCCATCGTCGACGTCGGAACGGTCGATGCGCGTCGCTGTCTCGCCTGGCTCGTTCAGAAGCCTGGTGTCTTCCCGCGTGAGTTCCGCGTCGCGCTCGGGGATCGCATCTACGGATGCGACGATTGTCAGGAGTCGTGTCCACCAACCGTGCGACTCGGAGTTCGGGTGCCGGCGCGTGGCGTCACTGCCGATCCCGGAAGTCACGTCGATCTGCTCGGCATCTTGTCCGACGACGACGACGCTCTGCTCGATCGATACGGCCGTTGGTACATCGCCGATCGCGACCCGCGCTGGTTGCGTCGGAATGCACTCGTGATCCTCGGCAACGTGGCAACGGTCCCAGTGGACGACTCCGTGCGCCGAGTGTTGTCCCGCTACCTTTCTCACCATGATTCGATGCTGCGGGCGCACGCGGTGTGGGCGTCCCGTCGCCTTCGGGCCGACGATCTGCTCGGCAGTGTCGCTGCCGACGACGATCCCGCCGTGCGGGACGAACTGACGGCGGACGTCCCGGCCCGATGAAGCACCTTCTCGTCACCAACGACTTCCCGCCGAAGATCGGCGGCATCCAGTCCTTGCTCTGGGAGTGGTGGCGTCGGTTGCCGCCCGAATCGTTCGCGGTGCTCACGAGTCCTTATGAGGGCACGGCCGAGTTAGATGCGGCACAGCCGTTCCGCATCGAACGAACCAAGGAGCCCGTCCTCCTGCCGCATCCGTGGATGGTGCGGCGTATCGAACGGATGGCCGCCGAGATCGGCGCCGACCTCGTCGTTCTCGATCCCGCGGTGCCGCTCGGCATCGTCGGACCGTGGTTGTCGCGTCCCTACGACGTGGTGTTGCACGGTGCCGAGGTCACGGTGCCCGGTCGATTGCCGGTTTCCCGTCAGGTTCTCGGTCGTGTTCTGCGACGGGCCCGCCACGTCGTGGCGGCCGGTGGTTATCCGGCCGCCGAGGCCGAACATGCCGCCGGTCGAACCCTCGACGTCACGGTGGTTCCGCCCGGTGTCGATCTGCAGAGATTTGCACCGCTCGACGACGACGAGCGACGTCGAGCGCGCCGCCACTTCCATCTCGACGACGACGCCGAGGTGGTGGTCGCGGTCAGTCGACTCGTGCCACGCAAGGGCTTCGACACTGCGATCCGCGCGGTGGCCGCCCTGTCGGCTCGTCGACCCCGACTCGTGCTCGTGATCGCCGGGGCCGGTCGCGACCGTGAGCGCCTCGAGAAGCTCGCCACCGAGCTCGGAGCTCCGGTTCGTTTTCTCGGCCGGGTGTCCAACGACGATCTGCCGCGTCTCTACGGCTGTGCCGACGTGTCGATCATGTTGTGCCGCAATCGGTGGGGAGGACTCGAACAGGAGGGTTTCGGCATCGTGTTCGTGGAGGCCGCGGCCTGTGGAGTGCCGGCGCTCGCCGGAGCGAGCGGTGGAGCGGCCGAAGCGGTCGCCGACGGCGAGACGGGTTTCGTGGTGTCGGATCCGAGGCAGGTCGACGACGTGGTCGAGCGTCTCGACGAACTCTTCGCCGACCCCGAACGTCGACGCGAGATGGGCCGAGCCGCCCGTCGTCGGGTCGAGGCGGAGTTCTCGTACGACGTTCTCGCCCGTCGTCTCGGTGAATCGTTGGGAGTGTGGTCGTGAACGAATTCCTGCCCGGTCGCGACATCGTGCGGGCCAACCTGGGCTGTACCGCGTTGTTCGTGCTCTCCAGCACCGCCGCCGCCATCGTGTTCGACGGTTGGGTGAAGGTGCAAGGTGTCGTCGTCGCGCTCGGTCTGTTCGCCGTCGGAGTGGGCGTGTTCCTGTGGGGTTACTGGAGTGCGGTTCAGCGGAGTCGTCGCGACGAGATGGCCGTTGCCGAGTTGTACTTCCTCATGGGTGAGGCGATACCCCGACGGGTGAAACGCGTGATGAACGGCAGCCTGATCGTCCAGACGGTGGTCGCCATCGCGACGGCGCTCGCTCGGCCCACGACCCCGGCCGAGACGGGCAGTGGTTCGACGACCGGTTCGACCCTCGCCTTCGGTGTGCTCGTCCCCGTCCTCGGTCTCGGACTGAACGGCCTCTGGGCCGCCATCCACGGCCGTTTCCCTCCGCGTCGGTCCTCGGTCGGCTAGAACAGAGACATGGCCGATACGGCATCGCTCACCATTTCCGTCGCCGCACCGCTCGAACGGTGCTGGCAGTTGGCCACCGAATTCGAGCGCTATCCCGAGTGGGCCACCGACGTGAAGTCGGCCGTGGTTCTGCAGCGCGATTCACAGGGTCGGGCGACCGAGGTCGAATTCCGCACCTCGGCCCTCGGCCGAAGCACTCACTACGTGCTGGCGTACGACTACGACGCCGCGCCGCACCGGTTGGCGTGGCACATGGTGAAAGGCGACATCATGCGCGCCGTCGACGGTGCCTACATGTTCGCGCCCGATGCCTCGGGCGGAGTCGTCGTCACGTACAACCTCTCGATCGATCTGATCGTTCCGCTGCCGGGCTTCGTGAAGAGGCGGGCCGAGGTGCGCATTCTCAACACGGTGAAGGAACTGAAGGTTCGAGCCGAGTCCTGACTCGACTCCCGCATCACATCATGCGACTCGGGATCGATGTCGGCGGGACGAAATGTCTGGCCCTGGCCGTCGACGACGAGGGAAACGTCCTCGATCGTGAACGAGTGTCCACGCCTCGCGGTGATCGTCTCATCGAAGACGCCCTCGTCGCTCTGATCGAAATGCTGTCGGTGCGGAGCGGCACGCCGATCTCGCAATGGCGCACGATCGGCCTCGGTGTGCCCGGTCTGATCTCGCGTGATGGCGTCATCGTGTCGTCCCCGAACCTCCCCGACGTCGAGAACTTCGCAGTGCGCGCTCGGCTCGAATCCCGTTTGGGTCGTTCGGTGCTCGTCGACAACGACGCGAACTGCGCGGCTCGGGCCGAATGGCGAGCCGGAGCCGCGCGCGGTCACGACGACGTCCTCGTCGTGACACTCGGGACCGGCATCGGGGGCGGGATCGTGAGCGAAGGTCGGGTGCTTCGCGGTTGGAACGGATTCGCCGGAGAGATCGGTCACGTCGTCGTCGTGGCCGAAGGTCGTGAGTGCGCGTGCGGACGGAGAGGGTGTTGGGAACAGTACGCGTCGGGATCGGCCCTCGGTCGTCTGGCTCGTGACGCGTGGCGCGAATCGTGGGCCGACTCCGGTCACGACGCGATCGACCTTCGCCGGGCGGCCGAGAGCGGGGATCGTGCGGCTCTCGACGTCATCGACGAGTTCGGTCGCTGGGTCGCGCTCGGTGTGGCCAGCCTCGTTCACAGTTTCGATCCACGCTTCGTGGTGATCGGTGGGGGAGTCGCGCATCGAGCCGAGGTCGTGCGGTCGTCGGTCGAGCGGTGGCTGGGCCACTTCTTGTACGCGTCCCACGTTCGTCGTCACCCCGAGGTCCGCTTGGCCGAGCACGGGGAGGACGCCGGAGCCATCGGTGCCGCACTTCTCGACACGACATCGGTCACTCGTGACGGATCCGACTGACATCGATCGGCTCTAAAGACCGGGTCGGCCGAGGTCTCGGGGAGTAGCGTCGTCCCTCATGGAGTTTCGCCGGATCACCAACCTGCCGCCGTACGTCTTCACGATCATCAACAATCTGAAGATCGAGGCACGTCGGCAGGGAGTCGACGTCGTCGACCTCGGCTTCGGCAACCCCGACATCCCCTCGCCGTCGATCGCCGTCGAGAAGTTGGGCGAGGCCGCTCGCATCGCGCGCAACCACCGTTATTCCATGTCGCGTGGGCTCCCGAAACTTCGCGAGGCGATCGCCGACCTGTACAAGAGGAAGTGGAACGTCGATCTCGACGTCGAGACCGAGATCACCAACACGATCGGGTCCAAAGAGGGTTTCAGTCACCTCATGTGGGTGTTGCTCGACCGAGGCGACGCCGCCATCGTTCCGAGCCCGAGTTATCCGATTCACATCTACGGCCCGCTCTTCGCCGGTGCCGACCTGCGTCAGGTGCCGATGCGCAGTCTCTCCGACCCGCGCGTCCAGACCGATTTCGAGGGCGACTTCTTCGACAGCCTGACGACCGCATACGACGTCGGTTGGCCCAAGCCGCGCGTGCTCGTCATCTCGTTCCCGCACAATCCCACCGGCTCGTGCGTCGATCTTCCTTTCATGCAGCGAGTCGTCGACTTCTGTCGTGAGCGCGACATGATCGTGGTCCACGACTTCGCTTACGCCGACGTGGGTTTCGGTGGTTATCAACCTCCGTCGATCCTGCAGGCCGAAGGAGCCAAGGAGTGCGCCGTCGAGCTCTACTCCATGACCAAGTCGTTTTCGATGGCGGGGTGGCGAGTGGCCTTCTTGCTCGGTAATGCCCAAGTCGTTCAGGCGTTGGTCAAGTTGAAGAGTTACCTCGATTACGGCACCTTCCAGCCGATCCAGATCGCGGCCACGGTCACGATGAACGAAGCCGGTGACTATCCGGCCGAGGTCTGCTCGATCTACGAGAGTCGCCGAGACGCCTTGATCGACGGTTTGGCCCGAATCGGTTGGGACATCCCCAAACCGCAGGGTTCGATGTTCGTGTGGGCTCCGATTCCCGAGCCGTACGCCGACATGACATCGGTCGAGTTCTGCTCACATCTCGTGCGTGAGTGCGAGGTCGCGATGTCGCCTGGCGTCGGCTTCGGCCCGGGTGGTGAGGGATTCGCCCGTTTCGCTCTCATCGAGAACGAGCAGCGCATCGCGCAGGCGATTCGCAACCTGAAAAAGGGCCTGCCCAAACTCGGGTAGAGCGTTTCGTGGACGCGGTCTCCTTCGTCGTTCGCTTGTGGCTGCCCGATCGTCCCGGAACACTCGGGCGTGTGGCGGCAGCGATCGGTCGGGCCGGTGGTGACGTGATCGGCATCGAGATCCTCGAACGCGGTGCGGGTATGGCGATCGACGAACTCACCGTCCAGGTGGACGGTGACGATCCGATGGTTGCCGTCGACTCGGTGGTCGCCGAACTCGCCACCGTCGACGGTGTGGCGGTCGAAGACGTGCATCGGGTGGAAACCGACCGACCCGAACCCGGCGTGCTCGCCCTCGACGTCGTGTCGGGGTTCGTGACGGCCGGCTCGCACCGGATCGAGGTGTTGTGTCGTGGTCTGCGACATCTCCTCGAAGCCGATTGGGTGGCCGTCGTCGACACCGAACGTGCCGATCTTCAGGTCGCCGACGGTCGGGTTCCCGATCCGGCGTGGCTGGTCGCGTTCCTCGTCGGCACCAATCATCTGCCGTCGGCTGCCGACCACACTCCCTCGGACGTCGTGTGGGCGCCGTTCGTCGGAACATCGTTCATCGTGGCCGCGGAGCGCTCGGGCCGAGCATTTCGGGCGCGTGAGCGTCAACAGGTCGAGCGCATCGGCCGGATCATCGGCGCGGTTCTCGGCTAGTCGGTCGCCCAGTGGCGTGAACGCTCGACGGCTCGACGCCAGGTGTCGTGCTGCAGGTCGGCGAGCGTTCGCTCCAGTGAGTCGACCGGATGCGGTTCGACCACCACATCGGTCGTCCAGCGACGTTCGATCGAGTCGAGATCGGGCCACACTCCCTCGGCGAGTCCGGCGAGGAAAGCCGCACCGAGTGCAGTCG
>JBEDFW010000155.1:0-7132 GCA_041174985.1 Actinomycetota bacterium
GTGGATCGACCAATCCACCGGAGAAATGAAATCCACGGCCGAACTCGATCCCGCTTTCGAGGATTGTCCTCCGCCCGACATTCCGCAACAGGGCGACCCCGAGTGCCCCGAGGAGTTCCAAGGAGCGCGCTACACCGACGCGAACGGTGTCGAATGGATCTGGACCGGTGACGCACCCGAAGAGCTCGGAACCGCGATGTGGATCGATCAATCCACCGGAGAAATGAAGGCCACGACCGATCTCGATCCCGCCTTCGCCGACTGCGACGGACCGGATCAGCCGCGCACTCAAGAAGAACCGGAGTGCCCGGATTGGAACTCCGATCCGATTCGGTACACGGACCCGTCGGGCATGGTGTGGGAGTACGACCGTGTGAACGGCACGTGGTTCTCCACCACCGACGCCGATCTCTTCAAGGTCGCCACCGAGGATCTACCCGGCTACCTCGAACTGTGCGACGAGCCCGGTGAGCGTCAGCCCGGCGGTGATTGCCCCGAGCAACTTCGCGGTGGTTGGACCCTCTATTACGCGAGCAATGGCGACGTCTGGACCTGGGAGTTCACCAGCCCCGAAACCGGCTACTGGGTGAACCAGAACGGCGAGATCGCCAATTTCCTGATCGACATTCCGGGCTACCTCGAGGATTGCGGTGAGCCGTCCGAGACGTTCACACCCGAATGCCCCGAGCCTTTCACCGGCACTGTCGCCGTGGACTGGACGCCGTATCTCGCCTCGAACGGCGACCTGTGGATCTACGACTGGAAACTCGATCAATGGGAGAACCAGAACACCGGCCAGATCGTTGCGGGATACGACCCGAGCGCGATCCCGGGTTACCTCGAGGACTGCGGCGAACCGCCGACCGAGGACGATCCGTGCCCTCCCACCTACCCCAGTGTGGGTGACTCCTGGACCGACCCCGAGACCGGCGACACGTGGATCTATGTGATCGTCCGTGACGGTCGTGAACCCACCAGGGTGACCTGGCGCAACAAAACGACCGGCGACGAGCGCTCGGCCGAAGAATTGTTCAAGGACGAGTGCGGTGAACCCGACACGTCCCTCAAGCCCGTGTGCCCGCCCGTCGAGCCGAGCATCGGCACCGTTTGGTACGACACGACCGGCGAGCAGTGGTACTTCGCGGCCGGCACGGGTGGCGCCGCCGGGTGGGATCGGGCCTCGACCCTCGAGATCGAAAATCTCACCTACGACGAGCTGCCCAACAAGCCATCGGGCTGTCCCGAGCCGCGTCGTCCGTTCGACTGTCCGCCGATCGTCGACGTACCGGAGGGATACGTCTGGTTCGGCCACGACGGAAACATCTACCGCTATTCATCGGCTGACGGCGGCTGGGTGAACGAGAGCGACCCGTCGGGTCAAGTGGTCGCCTACACCGTGCTCCTGCCCGGCTACCGCAAGTACTGCTTGCCGCCGTGCCCACCGTTGAACGTTCTCGACACCAAGACGCATGCCGTCTGGGTCGACCCGAGCAACGGCGATCGTTGGGTCAAGACCGTGGATTCATCGGTCTGGGTGAACCAGAACACCGGTGAGACTCTCGCCCGTACGGAAGATCTCCCCTTCTACACCGAGGATTGTCTGCCTCCGTGTGATCCGGAGGCCGAAGGCGGCAAGACCTACGTCATCAACGACGAAGGGCTCCCCGAGACCAACGAGGCCTTCGAGGATGAATACGGCGACACGGCCGACAAGGCCGTGACGGTGGTGGCCGATGCCGCTGGCGTCAACCCGCAACAGATCATCGAACAACTCATCGACGCCGTGACGGCAATCGGCGACGACTGCAACCCCAATGGATGCGTCGAGCCCGACACCGAGCCCGAACTCGGACACTCGTTCCGCGATTCACGCGGTGTGCTGTGGCGGTACGTCGGTGACGGCAATTGGCAAGCCGAGAACGGTGACTTCGTCACCTACATCCTCGACATCCCCGGCTACGTGGATGCATGCCTCCCGCCCGACGTGCCCGTCGACCGCGAGTGCCCGCCCGAATTCAAGGGCTCGGAATACACCGACGGCAACGGCATCGTCTGGACATGGGTCGGATCTCATTCGACTCCGGCCGAGTCCGATCACGGCCAGTACTGGTATTACCGGTACGAGGACGGGTCAGAGGAGTATCGCTACACCTTCCAGCTCGAGTCGTTCTTCGACGACTGCCCGCGACCCGATGACGTTCAGGTGCAGGAAAGCGGCATCTACGTGACCATGCGAGTACCGAAGAGCGTGTGCGTGGGTGACGTGGTCCCGGTCGCCATGACCGTGATCATTCCGCCCGACACCGAGATCACCGAGGCCAAGATCTACACCGACGGCAACGACCTCGAAACCATCGAGGCCGGAGCCGGGCTGTACATCGCTCAGTTCACCGCCGAGGAAGTCGGAACCGTCGACGTCAAGGGTGTCGCCAAGAACGCCGACGGCGTCGAGGGCTCCTCATCGTTCGCCGTCGAGATCACCGAATGCGGTGACGATGCGGGCCAGGGAAGTGTGGTGTCCCCGGACTCCTCGACTCCCGATGATTCGACGCCGGGCGACTCGACTCCTGCGACGCCGCCCGCTGATTCGACTCCCGCGACCCCCAGCAACACTCCTCCGGTCGTCACGGTGACCGCGACGCCGGAGTGCATCGAAATCACCTCGGGCACCACCAAGACCTATTCGGTGACGGTGACCGCCAGTGATGCCGACGGCGACGACATGACCGTGTTGCTCAACAACGGAATTCTCGGGCGCTGGACGATCGCGGGCTCCGGCACGCAGTCGAAGGTGTTCACCGCCAACGATCAGAACCGTGGCACCACCCTGTCCTTCACGGCCACGGCCGATGACGGTCAGGCGGTCACGACGAGTAACACCGCAACGGTCCGGGTCCAGTACTCGGGCGGCTGCAATCCGACCCCGAGCACCACGGCCAACACCGCTCCCGCGGTGAGCCTTGCGACCAAGCCAGCGCAAACGGTGACGGTCTGCAAGACGGGCACCAACTCGTCGGTCCCGGTGACGGTATCGATCAATGTCAACGACCCGCAGGGCGACACCACCCGGGTGACCTTGGCGTCGTACAACCGGACGACCAGCCTCGGCACTGTGGCGAGAGAGGTCGGAACCGTGGTCGGTAGCGGAATCGTGACGGCCACCGAAACCGTGACGTCGGCTCAGATCGGTCACACGATCGAGTACATCGGCCGAGCCGATGACGGAACCTTCACGGGTATCGGTCGAACCACGATCACCGTGGTCGAGCGAACCACGGGTTGTACGACGACGTCATCGTCGACGAGCACCACCGTGGCCGGCCAGAGCGGAAGCACGACCACGAACAAGGCTCCGACCGTGGTCCTGACCAACAAGACCTGGCCGGGTTGCATCAATCAGAAGGACGGTTCGCCGGTCAGTTTCACCATCGGTGACACCTCCGGCTCCACTCTCACGGTCAGCATCCTCGTGAACAAGGAAGTCGTTCAGTCAGGCAAGAAAGACATCTCACTGACTGGCACAGCGACCTTCTCGTACACCTTCACCAGCCAGATGGCCGGCAAGTCCGTCGTCGTGGAAGTGACCGATGAGAAGGGCCTGAAGGGACAGTCGTTGTCGACGACCCTGACCCAGCAGCTCTGCCCCTGATCACCACGTCATACCTGAGTCAGTGAACGGGCCCCGGGGAACCGGGGCCCGTTCGCGTCCGTTGATCGAAACGCGGGAGAAGCACCTGCACGATCGGGCCGATGCCGAGCGCGAAGGCCACCGTCCCGAGTCCGATCGGACCGCCGAGAACAATGCCGGTGACGAGCACGGTGATCTCGATGATCGTTCGCGCCGATCGAATACTGATCCCCCGTTCCGACAGGCCGAGCATCAGACCGTCTCGCGGACCGGCACCGAGACCGGAACCGATGTAGATCGCCGAACCGAGTCCGACGATGAACAGCCCGGCACTCATCAAAGCGAGACGGCCGACGATGTGGTCGGGTTCTCCGATGATCGGCTTGGTGAGATTCACGACGAGGCCGATCTCGATCGCATTCATGATCGTTCCGATTCCCGGTCGCTGACGCAACGGAATCCAGAGCAGGAGCAGGACGACTCCGACCATGATGATCACCGTCCCGACCGCGATCTCGACCTTGTCGGACACGCCCGTATGGAAGACGTCCCACGGTGCAAGGCCGAGACGGGCCCGAATGAAAAAGGTGATACCGAGGCCGAACAGGAACAGCCCGAAGGCGCACCTCGCCAGCCGCTCGGGCATCCGAGTCACCGACGACTCAGTATCGATAGTGCTCGGGCTTGAACGGTCCGGACGGGTCGACACCCAAGTAATCGGCCTGCTCGTCGGTGAGCTTGGTGAGCTTCACGCCGAGGGCATCGAGATGGAGCGCCGCCACCTTCTCGTCGAGGCGCTTGGGCAACACGTACACACCGAGCGGATACTTGTCGAGGTTGTTGAAGAGCTCCATCTGGGCGATGACCTGATTGGAGAACGAACACGACATCACGAAACTCGGGTGACCGGTCGCGCAACCGAGGTTCACGAGTCGACCCTCGGCGAGAACGATGATCGCGTGTCCGTCGGGGAACGTCCAGAGATCGGTTCCGGGCTTCAGTTCGTCCTTGGTCGCGCCGCTGCGAGCGAGACCAGCCATGTCGATCTCCGAGTCGAAGTGTCCGATGTTGCACACGATCGCGTTGTGCTTCATGCGCGCCATGTGTTCGACCGTGATGATGTGGTCGTTGCCGGTGGCCGAGACGAAGATGTCGGCCGTTGGTGCGACGTCGTCGAGAGTGGTGACCTGGTAACCCTCCATCGCGGCCTGCAAGGCATTGATGGGGTCGATCTCGGTGACGATCACTCGGGCACCCTGGCCGGTGAGGGCCTGGGCGCAACCCTTGCCCACGTCGCCGTAGCCGCAGACCACCGCCACCTTGCCGGCGAGCATCACGTCGGTCGCGCGACAGATGGCGTCGACGAGCGAGTGACGACACCCGTAGAGATTGTCGAACTTCGACTTGGTGACCGAGTCGTTGACGTTGATCGCTGGGAAGAGCAGTTCACCACGCTCGTGCATCTTGTAGAGACGCATCACACCGGTCGTGGTCTCCTCGGTCACGCCCTTGATACCGGTCGCCATGCGCGTCCACTTGGTGGGCTCCTGCTTCAGGCCGCGCTGCAGGAGACCGAGCACGATCGCCAATTCGGCGTTCGAGGCCGTGGTGGGATCGGGCACCTCCCCCGACTTCTCGTATTCGACACCCTTGTGCAGAAGGAGAGTCGCGTCACCGCCGTCGTCGAGGATCATGTTGGGTCCGTCGCCGTCGGGCCAGGTCATCATCTGCTCCGTGCACCACCAGTACTCCTCGAGCGTCTCGCCCTTCCATGCGAAAACCGGCACCCCTTGCGGATCGTCGGGCGAGCCGTGCGGTCCGGCCACCACTGCCGCGGCGGCGTGGTCCTGAGTGCTGAAGATGTTGCACGACGCCCAGCGAACCTCGGCTCCGAGTTCCACCAACGTCTCGATGAGAACCGCGGTCTGAATGGTCATGTGCAACGATCCCGAGATGCGAGCACCCTTCAAGGGCTTCTGCGGTCCGTATTCCTTGCGCAGGGCACGCAGGCCCGGCATCTCGTGTTCGGCCAGATGAATCTCCTTACGACCGAAGGGGGCGAGGGAGAGATCGGCGACACGGTAATCACGACGAGCGGCGACGGTGGACACGGGACTCCTTAGAGATCGAGGAAGAGATTCAGTTCGCGGGGAACGGCGCGGGGGTGCGCCCCACGAGATTAGGCAACGCGAGTGCCGGTGGGGCGACCTTCGCCCCGAGAAATTCGCCCCATGAGACGCTCGTGCTCGGCGTCGGAGACCGTTTCGGCCTCGTCGATCAACATCACGGCGATCCCGTCGCGAATCGCATAGCGACGCTTCAAACGGGGGTTGTAGATGCAGTTCTCGTCGTCGAACACGTGCAACGGACCGTGGTCCTCGGGACAGGCCAGCACACTCACGAGTTCGGGGTCGAGAGCCATGGTTCCTCCGGTCGAGCCTTCGCGTCGGTTCACACCGACGTCACGGCCAAGAGTAGTTCGGCCACGTATTCGTCGCACTCCTCGCGCGTGGGCGCTTCGAGGTTCAGGCGCAGGAGCGGCTCGGTGTTCGAGGGACGCAGGTTGAACCACCACGACCCACAGTCGACGGTGAGCCCGTCGAGACGGTCCTGGGCGAATTCGGAGTACTTCTGGGACACTGCGTCGATCACGGTCGACGGACTCTCGACCTGGGTGTTGATCTCGCCGCTCGACGAGTACCGCTCGAAGGGCCGACGCAGTTCCGACATCGGCAGCCCGGAGCGGGACAACTCCTCGAGGACGAGCATGGTCGCGATGAGGCCGCTGTCGGCTCGATAATTGTCGGCGAAGTAGTAGTGAGCCGAGTGCTCACCACCGAACACGGCACCGGTCTCGGCCATCAGCTGTTTGATGAATGAGTGACCGACCTTCGTGCGAACCGGAACTCCGCCGTTCTCACGAATCACTTCCGGTACCGCCCGACTGCAGATCAGGTTGTGCAGGATCGTGGCGCCCGGATGAGTTCGCAGCAACGACGCCGCCAACAGAGCCGTCGTCGTCGATCCCGACAATCCGCGCCCCTGCTCGTCGACCACGAACACACGGTCGGCGTCACCGTCGAACGCCAGACCCACGTCGAACCCGCCCGCGACGACGCGCGCCTGCAGATCGCGTTGGTTGGCCGGCTGGAGCGGATCGGCCGGATGATTGGGAAAGGTGCCGTCGAGTTCGCCGTACATCACTTCGAGCTCGAGACGGGGCAAGCGTTCGAAAACGGCCGGTACCACGAGACCGCCCATACCGTTGGCGGTGTCGGCCACGACACGCATCGGACGCATGGCCGAGACGTCGACGAACGACAGGACGTGATCGACGAACGACGAGAGCAGATCACGCTCGGTGAGTCGCCCCGAGCGGTCGGCCGGCTTCGGGCCGTCGCCGTTCAGGACCTGGCGAGCCGTCTCCTTCACGACGTCGAGACCGGTGTCGACACCCACCGGACGTGCACCCGCCAGGCAGAGCTTCACACCGTTGTATTGCGC